>JBHALY010000191.1:0-18649 GCA_041827905.1 Neisseria dentiae | reverse complement strand
TTATCTTTCAGACGGCCTTTGGCAACCAAAACAAATCAGCGGCGGTACACCAAACGGTAATAGGTTTCTCCGTTTTGGATATAGCCCAAATCCACGCGGGCGATTTCGGCGATGGCATCCTGCCCTTTGGCGAGGTCGTCCACTTCCGCCTGCAAGGCGTTGTTGCGCAAGGTGAGTGCCTGGTTTTTCTCTCCTTGTTCGGCTACTTTATCCTGCAAGCGCCACATATCGCGCCAGCCGCCTTTGGAAATCCAAAGGCTGTACTGGAACCATGTGATGGCGGCGATTAAAACCAGTGTTACCCACTTCATGCGTTACGCCTTATTTGCCCAGTTGGTAAAACGCGACGCGGCCGGGGTAGTAAGCGGCTTCAGCCAGCTCTTCTTCGATACGCAGCAGCTGGTTGTATTTGGCCATGCGGTCGGAGCGGCTCAGAGAACCGGTTTTGATCTGCATGCAGTTGGTGGCCACGGCCAAATCGGCGATGGTGGAATCTTCGGTTTCGCCCGAACGGTGGCTCATCACGCTGGCGTAGCGGTTGCGTTTGGCCAAATCAACGGCTTTGAGGGTTTCGCTCAAGGTGCCGATTTGGTTCACTTTAACCAACAGTGCGTTGGCGATGCCTTGTTCGATGCCTTCGGCCAGGATTTTGGGGTTGGTTACGAAAAGGTCATCGCCCACGAGCTGTACGCGTTTGCCGAGTTTTTCGGTGAGGTGTTTCCAGCCTGCCCAGTCGTTTTCATCCATGCCGTCTTCGATGGAGATGATGGGATAGGTGTCGGCCAGTCTGGCGAGGTAGTCGGCGAACTCTTCGCTGCTCAAGGCTAGGCCTTCGGCGCTCAGGTGGTATTTGCCGTCTTTATAGAATTCGCTGGAAGCGCAGTCTAAGGCAAACAATACGTCTTCGCCGGGTGCATAGCCTGCGGCGCTCACGGCTTCCTGCATCAGTTGCAGGGCTTCTTCGTGGCTGCCCAGATTGGGTGCGAAGCCGCCTTCGTCGCCCACGGTGGTGGGGAAACCTTTGCTGTCGCACAGTTTTTTCAGGGCATGGAAAATCTCGGCACCGCAGCGCAGGGCTTCGCGGAAGCTTTTTGCGCCCACGGGCATAATCATGAATTCTTGGATATCGAGGCTGTTGTTGGCGTGTGCGCCGCCGTTGATCACGTTCATCATCGGCACGGGCATGGCCATCGGGCCGGCGCCGCCCAAGTAGCGGTAAAGCGGCAGGCCGGCGTCTTCAGCGGCGGCGCGGGCGACGGCCATCGATACGGCCAAGGTGGCATTCGCACCCAAGCGGCCTTTGTTGTCGGTGCCGTCCAGCTCAATCATCACTTGGTCAATATAGCTTTGCTCGGAAGCATCCAAACCGATCAGGGCTTGGGCGATTTCATTGTTAACGTGTTCCACGGCCTGCAATACGCCTTTGCCCAAATAGCGGCTTTTGTCGCCGTCGCGCAGCTCCAGGGCTTCTTTTTGGCCGGTGGATGCGCCGCTGGGCACGGCAGCGCGGCCCATCACGCCGCTTTCCAGCAATACGTCGCACTCAACGGTGGGGTTGCCGCGGGAATCCAAAATTTCGCGGGCGAAAATATCAACAATTGCGCTCATTAAAGTCTCCTGAAGGTTTAAGCTGTTACATTTAAAAAATCTTTTTCAGACGGCCTTGTAACCGAACCTGAAGCCGCCGCATTGAAATAATATTACGGCGCCGATTATACCGATTCGCGCTTGCCGAAACGAGTGTTTGCGCGGTAAATCGGGTAAAACTTGTTTGATGTCAAGCCGCAGCCTGACACGAGGCCGTCTGAAACGTTTCAGACGGCCTCGATACCGGTTAACGGTGGTAGTTCGGTGCTTCTTTGGTAATCTGCACATCGTGAACGTGCGATTCGCTCATGCCGGCGGCAGTGATTTCCACAAACTCGGCTTTTTCGTGCATTTCGGCAATGGTTTTGCAGCCCAAATAGCCCATACTCGAACGCAGGCCGCCCACCAGTTGGTGAATAATCTGCACAATCGGGCCTTTATAGGGCACGCGGCCTTCGATGCCTTCGGGAACATATTTGTCGGCGCTGTCTTCCTTATCTTGGAAATAACGGTCGCTCGAGCCCTGGCTCATCGCGCCCAGCGAACCCATGCCGCGGTAAGACTTATACGAACGGCCCTGATACAGCTCGATTTCGCCCGGCGCTTCTTCGGTGCCGGCAAACATGCCGCCCAACATCACGCAGTGCGCGCCGGCGGCCAGCGCTTTGGCGATGTCGCCCGAAAAACGGATGCCGCCGTCGGCAATCAGCGGCACGCCCGTGCCTTCCAAGGCTTCGGCCACATTGTGGATGGCGGTCAACTGCGGCACGCCCACGCCGGCCACAATACGGGTGGTGCAGATGGAGCCGGGGCCGATGCCCACTTTCACCGCATCCGCGCCGGCAGCCACCAAATCGCGCGCAGCTTGTGCCGTGGCGATATTGCCGCCGATAACCTGCACCTGCGGGTAATTTTGTTTCACCCACTTCACGCGGTCGAGCACGCCCTGGCTGTGACCGTGGGCGGTATCGACCACAATCACGTCCACGCCCGCTTCAACCAACGCCTTCACGCGCTCGTCGGTATCCGCGCCCACGCCCACCGCGGCGCCCACGCGCAGGCGGCCGTCTGAATCTTTGTTGGCGTTGGGGAATTCGGTGGTTTTAAGAATATCTTTCACGGTAATCAGGCCTTTAAGCTCCCAATCACCGTTCACCACCAACACGCGCTCCACTTTATGCTCGTGCATCACGTCGCGCGCATCTTCGATAGACGTGCCTTCCGGCACGGTAACCAAACGCTTGCGCGGCGTCATAATCGCCGAAACGGGCTGGTCGAGGCGTTTTTCAAAACGCAGGTCGCGGTTGGTTACCAAACCCACCACTTTGCCGTTTTCCACCACCGGCAGGCCCGACATTTTGCGCTTGCGCTTCGAGAGCATTTCCACCAGCTCGCGGATCAGCATTTCGGGCTTGATGGTTACCGGGTCTTTCACGATGCCGCTTTCGTGGCGCTTCACTTTGGCCACGGCATTGGCCTGGCGCTCGGGCGTCATGTTTTTGTGGATGATGCCGATGCCGCCTTCCTGCGCCATCGAAATGGCCAAACGGGCTTCGGTTACGGTGTCCATCGCGGCGGAGAGCAAGGGGGTGTTGAGCGTGATTCCGCGTGTGAGCGGGGTTTGGAGTTTAACGTCGCGCGGCAGCACTTGGGAATGTGCGGGAACCAGCAAAACGTCATCAAAGGTATAGGCTTTTTCAACGATACGCATGATGCTCAGGCTTTCGGTTTGTGCAAGATGCACGGCATTGTACCAAATCCGCCGCCCGCTTAACAGCCGTTTGCCGCGGCAAACCACCTAAAATTTAAGAAAATTACACCGCCGCCGCCAAACCGCCACCGTTGTAACCATACAAACAATAACGGCCTTTATATCGCCAAATAATGCACTTGTTATGACACTTACCTGATTTAACAATATAATAAAGGCCGTCTGAAAACCTATTTCGAAAACACAAAAGAAAGAAAAACCATGCACATTACCCGCACCGCCTGCACCGCCGTTCTCGCCTGCCTGCTGCTGCCGGCGCAGTTTTCCGCCGCCCAGGTTTATACATGGAAAAGCAAAAACGGCAGCACCAGCTATTCCGATGTGCCGCAAAACCTGAAAGTTTCCAACGCATCAACCGTTAACGTGCGCACCCGCACCGTGACGCCGCCGCCCGCGCCCCAAGCCGCCGAAGGCGAAGGCTCGCTGGCCGACAAACAAAAACAGCTGAACGATGCCATCAGCCAGGAAAACAAAAAAATCGAAGAGCAAAACAAGAAAATCGAAGAACAAAACCGCCAGCAGAAAGAAGATAACTGCAAAACCGCCCGCCTCAACCGCCAGTTTGCCGAAACCGCCCGCGTGGCCAACCGCGACGAGTTTATCAAACGCTATGATGCCGATATTGGCAAATTCTGCAACTAAAGCAAACAAACCGCAAAAATACAGGCCGAGACCTTTGCAAAAGCCCCAGATGCGGATGCAGTTCAAGGCGTAGCAGCGCAGCGAGCGCAGACATAACATGAAGTTAGGCAAGCGAGCGAGCAGCGCACAACGCAGAAATGCGCCGCAGATGGGGGTTTTGCAAAGGTCTCAGGCCGTCTGAAAGCCGCACTAGCAACGCTCGGTTTTCAGACGGCCCCGATTCGCCTACAATAAACGGCATTTCATTATCAGAAAGCCCGTTTTATGCAATACCGCATCCGCAATAACAACAACGACACACCGCCCGCCAACCCCGGCACAGGCGAAAGCTGGGAGCGCAACACCCTGCGCGACGTTTTGCTCGAAGCCTATAAAGAGCAGCGCCGCGCCCGCTTCTGGCGCAACCTTTGGCGCGCCCTGTGGGTGCTGGTATTTCTGGCCATCGCCGCCAACTCGTGCAGCAGCAGCCAAAGCGCCCCCGGCAGCCAACTGGTCAACATATCCGAAGAACACACCGCCGTCATTTCCCTCACCGGCGCCATCGGCGACGAATATGAAGACCAAACCGCCATGCTGCGCGACAGTCTCGAAGCAGCCTATAAAAACAACAAAGTCAAAGGCATCATCATCCGTGCCAACAGCCCCGGCGGCTCGCCCGTGGTGTCCAACACCGCCTTTAACGAAATACGCCGTCTGAAAAACGAATATAAAAACCGCAACATTCCGCTTTATGTGGTTGCCGAAGACGTTTGCGCATCAGGCTGCTACTACATCGCCGCCGCCGCCGACAAAATCTACGCCGACCCCTCCAGCATGGTCGGCAGCATCGGCGTAATCGGCGGCGGTTTCGACCTCACCGGCCTGATGGACAAACTCGGCGTGAAACGCCGCCTCAAAACCGCAGGCAGCAACAAAGGCATGGGCGACCCGTTCTCCCCCGAAACGCCCGAACAAACCCGCATTTGGGAGCAGATGCTCGCCGACATTCATCAGGAATTCATCAAAGCCGTCAAACTCGGACGCGGCAACCGACTGAAAGAAAAAGAAAACCCCGATATTTTCAGCGGCCGCATCTACACCGGCAACGAAGCCAAAGCCGCCGGCCTGATCGACGGCTACGGCAGCATCTACAGCGTATCGCGCGATGTGATCAAAGCCCCAAAACTCATCGACTACACCCCCGAAGACAGCCTCAGCCAACTCTTCGGCCGCCACCTGCGCGCCGGCATTTCAGCAGGATTGGAAGCCGCAGGCAGCAAAATCTGGTAAACCGCCTTGCCGCAATCAGAAGGCCGTCTGAAAACTTTTCAGACGGCCTTCTGTTATAATCTACACCCTTTGTTTTAGCAGAACTTTCCCTCTCTTCCCATGCAGCCCGATTTATCCCAAACCCTCGCCAAAGACCGCCATTTTCTGCAAACCGCCTTCAAAAATCCGAAAAAATTCGGCGGTTTGGAAGCCGTTCAGCAAAAATACCGAAAATCGCACGAAATCTATCTAAAACGCCAAGCCGCGCTGCCCAAGCCTCAGTACGACGGCACGCTGCCGGTGCACGAGCGTTTGAGCGACATCAAAGCCGCCGTCGCCAACCACCAAGTCACCATCATCTGCGGCGAAACCGGCTCCGGCAAAACCACCCAACTGCCGAAAATCTGCTTGGAACTCGGGCGCGGCACGGCGGGCTTAATCGGCCACACCCAGCCGCGCCGCTTGGCCGCGCGTTCCGTTGCCGAGCGGATTGCCGAAGAATTGGGCAGCAACATTGGTGAAACGGTCGGCTACAAAGTGCGCTTTAACGACAACACCTCGCGCGATGCCTATGTGAAACTGATGACCGACGGCATTCTGCTGGCCGAAACGCAAACCGACCTCTACCTCACCGCCTACGACACCATCATCATCGACGAAGCACACGAGCGCAGCCTCAACATCGACTTTTTGCTGGGCTACCTGAAACAGCTCCTGCCGCGCCGCCCCGATTTAAAAATCATCATCACCTCGGCCACCATCGATGCCGAGCGTTTTTCCAAACACTTCAACAACGCCCCCGTGCTGGAAGTGAGCGGGCGCACCTATCCCGTCGAAATCCTCTACCGGCCGCTGCACGCGGCAGACGAAGACGAAGCGGAAATCGAAATCGCCGATGCCATCGTCGATGCCGCCGACGAATTGGCGCAATTGGGCAGCGGCGACATTCTCGTATTCCTGCCCGGCGAACGCGAAATCCGCGAAGCCGCCGACGCCCTGCGCAAATCGCCGCTGCGCCGCCACGACGAAATCCTGCCGCTGTTCGCCCGGTTGTCGAACGCCGAACAGCACAAAATCTTCCACCCCAGCGACACGAAACGCCGCATCGTCTTGGCCACCAA
Organism: Neisseria dentiae; assembly: GCA_041827905.1. GTDB lineage: Bacteria > Pseudomonadota > Gammaproteobacteria > Burkholderiales > Neisseriaceae > Neisseria > Neisseria dentiae_B. The sequence goes on along the minus strand of JBHALY010000191.1, from coordinate 12,280 downwards.
CGTCGCCGAAACCTCGCTCACCGTGCCCGGCATCAAATATGTGATCGACACCGGCCTGGCGCGGGTGAAACGCTATTCCGCCCGCGCCAAAGTCGAGCAGCTTCATGTAGAAAAAATTTCCCAGGCCGCCGCCCGCCAGCGTGCCGGCCGCTGCGGCCGCGTCTCCGCCGGCGTGTGTATCCGATTGTATTCGGAAGAAGATTTTGAACAGCGCAGCGCATTTACCGACCCCGAAATCATCCGCAGCAATCTGGCGGCGGTAATCCTGCGCATGGCCGCGCTGAACTTGGGCGACGTGGCGGCATTTCCGTTTCTGGAAGCACCCGACCAGCGGTATATCAACGATGGGTTTCAGGTGTTGTTGGAGTTGGGGGCGGTGGAGGAAACCTGAAGTAGATCGGGCATTGATGCCCGACGAAAACCGATAAACGATAAAACTGTGTCGGAAATCTTACAGGAACTCATCCACCGCCTGTAACACCTGCGGCAACTCGATAAACCCATCCGAGGCTAAAAAATGTCCTGCGTTCGGCACAGTGATGATGTGGCACTGCAAAGCATTTGCCAGTTTCAAGCTGGCTTCAGGCGCAACCAATGGGTCGTTTTCGCTGATGATACAGGCAATATTCGCCGTCATCTTACGAATGGCGGGTAAATCCAACCGCGCTTGCGTCACATAATTATCAATAGAATAACCTTCGATTTCAGCCAGCTTGGGTAGTTTTCCGTCAAACGCCGACACCAGCACTAAGCCGCCGATTTTGGGTGGACGGGTTTGTGACAGATAATGCAGCAAGGTGATATTGCCTAAGCTGTGAGCGATAAATAAATCATCAGGCTGCGGCGTACCGATGTGTTGGGCAAGAGTATGTTGCCAGTCGGCAAAAACAGGAGCGGTCGGATTGGGCAGTATCGGCATGTCCACCGTGTAGCCACGTGCTTTCAGACGGCCTGAAAGCCAGTGAAACCAATGGTCATTAGGCGTTGCGCCCCAGCCGTGAATAATAAAAGCGCGTTTCATCTTTGTTCCTTGCTTGAATCGGGATTTTGTTGCGCAAGCCGAAACAGCCAGTGTGATTGCGGCAAGACAGAATTGGCGGCGGCTGGTGAAGTTCTTATTTTTCATAGTAATCCCATTATTGGGTGGTTAAAATAGCCACTCTAAACCATGACACAGTGAGAGGGTCAAACATGAAAATCAGTGAATTTGCCCAAGCTTGTGGCAGCAGCGTCCGTATGGTGCGTTTTTACGAAACACTCAATCTCATCGAGCCCAAACGCAGTGCAAACGGTTACCGGCAATACAGTCCCGACGACATCGCGATTGTCCGAAAAATCATCCTGCTCAACAAAACAGGCGTACCGCTCAAAGACCTGGCACTCATGCACGACTGCTTGCGCGATGAACCGCAAAATTTCTGCGCCGATTTGCGTGGCAGGCTAATGGAACGGCTCAACGCCATAGATGGGCAGGTTAGCGAACTGCAACAAAGCAAAGCCTTATTAAGCGAATTGCTGGCCAGATAATTTTAAGTGTAGAAACCGATAAACACATATAAAACCATGCCGAGCATTAATGGCCGGCTTACGGGAAAACAAAATGCAATACCGCCAATTTTACCGGCAAGGTTCGCTCTATTTTTTCACCGTGGTAACCTACCAACGCCGCCCGATATTGACCAATCCGGATATTATGCCGGTTTTAAAAACGGCATTTAAAACAGTGCAGCAAAAATATCCGTTTAAAATCGAAGCTTTGGTTATTTTGCCCGATCACCTGCACACCATTTGGCAAATGCCTGAAAACGATGCTGATTTTTCAACTCGCTGGAATCAAATCAAGCGTTATGTCAGCCATCATTGCAGGCATTACGATCATCTGGCAAAAACCGCAAATGAAATCAAAAAGCGCCAAAGCAGCATTTGGCAACAACGCTTCTGGGAGCATTGCATACGGAATGATGAAGACTTTGCAAATTGCATGGATTATATTCATTTCAACCCGGTGAAACACGGTTATGTGCAGGCGGCAAAAGATTGGCCGTTTTCCACTTTTCACAAATATGTGAAACAAGGCATTTACCCCGAAAATTGGGGCGGAGTTAACCAAGATTTTGATTACGAGTAGGTCGGGCATTGATGCCAGACTCAAACCAAGAAACAACCCAAAATGTCGGGCATAAATGCCCGACCTACCAATCCGTTATGCAAAACATGAAAAGTAATACGAATATGCCGTCTGAAAATCTTTCAGACAGTTTGAAAACACCCGCCAAACCCCGCTACCGCCTAACCAAACTCGGCGAGCAAATGGCTCGGCTGCCCATCGATCCGAAAATCGCGCGCATTTTGTTGGCGGCGAAAAAGCACGACTGTATGGCGGAAATCTTGGTGATTGCCTCCGCCCTTTCCATTCAAGACCCGCGCGAGCGGCCGCTTGAAGCGCGCGAAGCGGCTGCCAAGGCGCATGAGCGGTTTACTGACAAGCAGTCCGACTTTCTGGCCTATCTGAATATTTGGGACAGCTTCCAGCGCGAGCGCGACAAAGGCTTGTCAAATAAGCAATTAGTGCAGTGGTGCCACCAATATTTCTTATCGCACCTGCGGATGCGCGAATGGCGTGAGCTGCACCGCCAATTGACCGAAATCGCCATTGAAATGGGTTTGACCAGCAAAGAACAGGCATTCAGACGGCCGCCCGTGCAAGAGCAATTAAGGCCGTCTGAAAATCAAAGCGACCAAGATTTGTCTGCCAAACTCAAACAAAAACAACTGGGTAAAAAGCAGCACCGCGCCCAAATCCGTGCCGCTAAAGAAGCGGGCTACGAACAAATCCATCGCGCCCTGCTCACCGGCTTGATCGCCAATGTGGGCATGAAATCGCCCGACGGCCACGACTACACCGGCGCGCGCGGTTCGCACTTCCATTTATTCCCCGCTTCCGCCCTGTTCAAATCCAAACCCAAATGGGTGATGGCCGCCGAACTCACCGAAACCACGCGGCTGTATGCCCGCGATGTGGCCGCCATCCAGCCCGAATGGATCGAGCAGGAGGCGCCGCATTTGGTGAAATATCATTATTTCGAGCCGCATTGGGAACAGAAGCGCGGCGAAGTGGTGGCCAGTGAGCGGGTAACCCTTTACGGTTTAACGGTTTTGCCACGCCGCCCCGTTGCCTACGGCCGCGTCGCCCCCGAAGAAGCGCGCGAAATCTTTATCCGCAGCGCGCTGGTGGCGCAGGAATGCGATTTGAAAGCCGATTTTTTTGTCCACAACAAAAAGCTGATTCGCGAAATCGCCGAGCTGGAACACAAATCGCGCAAGCAGGATGTGTTGGTGGACGAAGAAGCGCTGTTTGATTTTTACAATCAACGGCTGCCTGAACTGTATAGGCCGTCTGAAAACAATGTAGGTCGGGCATTCATGCCCGACACAGCTGATACAGCCGCACAAACCCCGTCGGGCATAAATGCCCGACCTACGGTTTCAGACGGCCTGAACCGGCAACGCCTGTCTGAAACCCCCAAACCCCTCGCCGACATCCGCACCTTCCAAAGCTGGTTAAAGCAAGCCGAGCAGGAAAACCCGCGCCTGTTGTTTCTCAGCAAAGAAGACCTGATGCAGCACGCCGCCGCGCACATCACCGAAGAACAATTTCCCAAGTTCTATAAAACAGCCGACGGCAAATTCAAACTCAACTACCGCTTCGAGCCGCACCACCCGCTCGACGGCGTCACCCTCACCGTACCGCTTACCGTGCTCAACCGCCTCTCCGCCCCCGCGCTCGAATGGCTGGTGCCCGGCATGTTGCGCGAAAAACTGCAACTGCTGATCAAAGCCCTGCCCAAACAAATCCGCCGCATCTGCGTGCCCGTGCCCGAATTCATCACCCAATTTTTAGAAAGCAACCCCAACCGCCAAGAGCCGGTTATTCCCCAGCTTGCCCACTTTATCGCCAAAACCGCCGGCGATATGCGCCTGCTCGAACAAATCAATCTCGACGACTGGCAAGCGTTCAAACTGCCCGAACACTGCTATTTCAACCTGCGCATCATCGACGACGGCGGACAGGAGCTGGCCGTCGGGCGCAATCTGGCCGCATTGCAACAAGAACTCGGCCAAGCCGCCGCCGTAACCTTCCGCGACAACACCCAAGAATTCGAGCGCGACAACGTAACGGCGTGGGACATCGGCACCCTGCCCGAATCCATCAAATTCGCCCGCGGCAAACAGCAGCTGGTCGGTTATCTTGGTTTGCAAAAAGAAAAAAACGGCAACATCGCCCTGCGCCTGTTTGACACAGCCGAAGCCGCCCAAGTAGCCCACCGCCAAGGCGTGATCGCTTTGATGCAGTTGCAGCTTAAAGAGCATATGAAGGACCTCAACAAAGGCATTCCAGGCTTCACCCAAGCCGCCATGCTGCTCAAACACATCAGCGCCGACACCTTGCGCGACGACCTCACCGCCGCCATCTGCGACCGCGCCTTTATCGGCGACGACGAATTGCCGCGCAGCGAAAAAGCCTTTAAAGAACAAATCAAACGCGCCCGCAGCCGCCTGCCCGCCGTAAAAGAAGCCATGAGCCGCTACCTGCAAGACACCGCCGCCGCCTATGCGGAACTGAACGCCAAACTCGGCAACGGCAAACACCCGCTCGCCGCGCTTCTGCGCAGCCGCATGCAAAACCTGCTTGCCGCCGGCTTCGCCCAACGCACCCCCTGGAACCAATGGCCGCGCCTGCCCGTTTACCTCAAAGCCATGACCCTGCGCATGGAAAAATACAGCGGCAACCCCGCCCGCGACGCCGCGCGCGAAGCCGATATTCAAGAGCTGGAACAGATGTGGCAGGAAAAAGTTGATGCGTTAACCAAACAAAACCAAGCACTTTCAGACGGCCTAAAAATGTTTCAATGGCAGCTGGAGGAACTGCGCGTATCGCTGTTTGCGCAGGAATTGAAAACGCCGTATCCGGTGTCGGTGAAAAGGTTGATGAAGGAGTGGGAAAGTTTGAAGTAGGTCGGGCATTGATGCCCGACAGCGCAGGATACCGCATATTTATTTTGTCGGGCATGAATGCCCGACCTACGGTTACTAGTAAAAGATTTTTTTGAATGCAAAAGAAACCTAAATATTTATTTCACTATACAATGGTTAACTAATTTTAAGGAAAAATATTATGGATGCTACTATCAAATCGCAACTATGTAACGATATTGCCAATATAATTAAAGACTATAAAGGATTAAATTTAGATAGCAAACATGTTGAAAAATGGATAAATCAGTTTGAAGATAATGAGCAAGAAATTGTATTACGTGGGACGCTACATTTATTTAAAAATCTATATATTCAAGAATCTATATTTAATCAATGGGTTAGTGATGTATATTACCATCTGCAAAAATGCTCAATAAGCAATTATTCACTTTTAGAATATCAAATCAACGGTGAAAGTCAAAAAGAATTAAATAGAAAATTTATAGATACTAATCAAATTATCAATATAAATATTAATAAACAATCTGAAAATATTATCTATCTTGATGATTTCATTTTTACTGGCAATCGTATACTTAATGATATAGAAAAATTACTAGTTAAAAATCCTAATTTTGGCACACAATCATCTCACAAAATATATATCATTACTCTAGGGTGGTTTTCTTATGGAGAATATCAATTAAATAAGAGACTTGAAAAGTTAGCCAAAAATATGGGAAGAAAAATTTCCTTTAAGATTGCTTGTTATAAAAAATATAAACTTTATAACAATCCAAATGATTTTAATAAAGCAGATGTATTTACTGTTCACCAAAACATACCAAAAAATATAAAGGAATATTTTACAGAACGTTTAATAGGTAATCAACATTTACCTATTAGAGAAAGAAACCAATCAGAAATTGCATTTAAAGGTTTTGCATATCGCGATAAATTTGAAGAAATTTTAATTAGGTATGGAATTAAAATACTTGGAATGTGTAATCAATCTTCTCTGAAGCCTTTAGGTTTTAGTTCTTTCCAACCTGGATTTGGGGCAACAGTTTTTACTTATAGAAACTGTCCTAATAATGCACCTCTGGTTTATTGGTGGGGTTCTTTAACAGAAACAAATACTGCTTTACAGTGGTATCCATTATTACCGAGAACGACATATGCAACATGAAAATTATAGAATTTATAATATTACCCAATCAGTTGTTTTTTGGAAAACGACTGAAAAATGGGGGGAGTTATCTAATATGGCATCAGGATTTGTATTATCAGTAAACAATTTATTGATACCAAGTTCTGAAGCTTTATATCAAGCTTGTCGTTTTCCAAATAATCCTGAAATCCAAGCTTTAATTATTCGGCAACCAAATGCAATGTATGCTAAACGAGAAGCGCAACGCTATAAAAATTTTACTCGTAACGATTGGCAACAATATAGAGTTCTTATCATGAAATGGTGTTTACGTGTCAAAATATTACAGCATTGGGATTTATTAAGCAGAATTTTATTAGAAACTAGAGATTTACCTATTGTTGAATTTTCTAAAAATGATACATTTTGGGGTGCATGCCCTATGCAAGAACATAAATTAGTTGGTGAAAATGTACTAGGTAGATTACTAATGGAAATGCGTGAAAGAATTAAATCCAATCCTGAATTATATGGATTTAGAACACCCAGCATCCCTAATTTTTATTTATTAAACCAGCCCATACAAGAATTTATTACCAGATAAAAGCCCGCGTAACCTGCATGCGTAGGGTGTGCGCCCTCGGCGCGCACGCGTTGTTTGAGTTTCCACCCTCCGCGTGCGTGGCTTATGCCACACACCCTACCGCCGACAATAGGTAGCCAACCTGCAAACGCGACAAGGCCGTCTGAAACCCTGCCAAACAGTTTTTCAGACGGCCTTTTTTCACTCATCCAACCTTAACCGGTATTGCGCAAGCCTTGTGCCACGCCGTTGAGGGTGAGGTGCACCATTTGCAGCAGGTGGGCGTTGCCCGGGTCTTTGCGCAGCCAGCGTAGCCTGCATGTGTAGGGTGTGCGCCCTCGGCGCGCACGCGTTGTTTGAGTTTCCATCCACCGCGTGCGTGGCTTACGCCACACACCCTACCGCTCACAATACAGCAACCAACCTGCAAACGCGATAAGGCCGTCTGAAACCCTGCCAAGCAGTTTTTCAGACGGCCTTTTTTCACCCATCCAACCTTAACCGGTATTGCGCAAGCCTTGTGCCACGCCGTTGATGGGGAGGTGCACCATTTGCAGCAGGTGGGCGTTGCCCGGGTCTTTGCGCAGATGTTTGGGAAGACAGTATCTACACACCATTTCATCAACCAAATGCCTGTCTGAAAAAACTTTCAGACAGGCATTTTGGGTGCTTGAGCTAGCCGGATACGTTATGCCGAAAACACCGTTTTTGCGCTTTTCAAACCAAGCAGGCAACGGATCAGATGGTAAACCTAAGATTTTCTTCTTACTTCAATCAAAAGTTTTCGTTTATTATGGCTGCGGTTTCTCTCTGATGAAAGTCAATGTATGAGCAACTCTCCCCGTTTACCCGATATTTTCCCGCCGCACATTGCCGATCGCGGCCGTCATTATTTTGAGCATGGTAAGGTGCAGGGCATTCGCGAAACGGCTGCCGGGCGTTATCAGGCAACGGTGCGCGGTTCGGCAAGGTATTCGGTATGGCTGAAATTGGATAAGGGGCTGCGTATTCAAAGCGGCGGCTGCGATTGTCCTTATGATGATGTTTGCAAGCATATGGCGGCGTTGTGGTATGCACTGCGGGCGCAGCTTGAAACGCAGGGTGTGCCGCAATTTTTGGCGGATTGGCTGGCTCGTGCGGATGAGGCGGCTTTGCGTGAAATGCTGATGAAACTCGCCGAAGACGAAACGGTGCGGGAGCGTTTAACCGCTTTATTGCAGCCTGAAAAGCGAAAAGAAATCTATCAGCAGCAAATCCGGCAGATGTTTGCCCGTGCCGGCCATGATTATTACGATGCCATGGATTTGGGCGTAGAGGTGCAGGATTGGCTGGGTGTGGTGGCGCAGGATGGCGATGCGGCGGTTGCCGAGGCTTTGCCGCTGCTGATGCCGCGTCTGATTAAGGCGTATGAATGGATGGACGATTCCGGCGGTATTTTGGCCGATGCTATTGATAGTGCGGTTGAGTTGTTGGACCGGGCAACTCGCGAAAACGCGCCGGAAAGCCTGATCCGCTGCTTAGATAAATGCCTGAAAGATGATCGTTATTTTGAATACGGCGACAGCGGTTACAAACTCTATCACATCCGCGCACGCATCTGGCAGCAAAACGGCCAATGGAAGGCGTGGCAAAAATATGTGGATTCCCGCTTGGCAAAGGCAGACGGGTGGGACAGCAAGTTTTGGGCGATGGCGCGCTGGCAGCTTTTTCAGGCGCAGGGCGATACTGCGGGCGCGCAGGATTGGTTTGAACGGCATCTTTATCTGCCCGAATTTCGCAAAATCGCCGTGGCACAGGCAGTCGGGCAACAAAACTGGGCGGAGGCCGAACGGCTGTTGCGCGAAGGTATGGCGTTGGCTGGGGCGAAGGGGCACTTGGGCACCCTGCATGATTGGAAATTGCAACTGTTTGCGGTAATGCAGCAAACCGGTGCGGATATCCGCGCCTTGGCAGAGGATTTGGCATTTCATAAAGACGATTTTTCGCTGCCACATTATCAGGCTTGGAAAGCCACATTTTCCGAGGCCGAATGGCCGGCTGAATTTGAGCGCCTGCTGGCGCGTTTGGCCAAAAGTACTTGGCTTAGCGCCGAAATTTTGCAGCACGAGCAAAAATTTGATTTATTGCTGTCGGTATTGAAACAATATGCTGGCTTGAGTTTGGCAACGCTGGATCATTTCAGCCCGTCCTTCCCCGAGCCGTATCATGCGCAGATTGTCGATTGCTATTTGACGGTTTTCGATAGGGAAATCTCTAAGGCTAACAACCGCAAACAATACCGCCAATTAGCTAAGCAATTGAAAATGCTGGGCAAGCACTATCCCGACCAGCAACAGGCCGTAAGCGTATTTGCGGCGGAAATCAAAGCGCGCAACAACACCAAACTGTACCGCCGCCCGGCGTTGTTGGAAGAGTGGGAGCGGGTGGGGTTTTAGTGTACGCCCCATCAACATTAGGTCGTGTAGTAGACCGCGTTGCGGCGGTATTTTTGGTTAAAATCCGCACCTGCGGCGTTAAAAATGCTCGCAAGATGTCCAATCTTGCTGCGCTTTTTGCCTTGTATCTGCGAATTTTCCCTCAAAAAACCGCTTCGCAAGCCTTCTGACTACACGACCTAAGTCGGGCTGTAAAATCCGAATATTCCATTAAGTCTTAAATGCCGTTTAAAGAGCAGGAGAGGCAATAAACCGCTTATGAGCCAAAGGCCGTCTGAAATCCTGCCAAACAGTTTTTCAGACGGCCTTTTTTCACTCAGCCAACCTTAACCGGTATTGCGCAAGCCTTGTGCCACGCCGTTGATGGTGAGGTGCACCATTTGCAGCAGGTGGGCGTTGCCCGGGTCTTTGCGCAGGCGTTTGAGCAGGGCTACCTGTAGGCCGCCGAGGGCGTTCAGGTAGGGGATGCGCAGGGCGAGTGAGCGGGCGAGGCTGCGGTTGTCGCTGAGCAGCTCGTCGGTTTGCAATATATCGAGCAGGGCTTGGTGGCTTTTGAGGTATTCGCTTTTAATCAGGGCGAAGATTTCGGCGGCGCGCTCGGGCGATTCGCTCAGGGCGGCGTAGTTTTCGGCCAGGGTTAAATCGGCTTTGGCCATCACTTGTTCCATATTGGAAAGCATGGCTTGGAAGAAGGGGTTGTTTTGGGCGTGTTCCTGCAAGGCTTTCAGACGGCCTGCGTCTTGGCTGCACAATTCTTCCACGGCGCTGCCGAAGCCGTACCATGCGGGCAGCATGAGGCGGTTTTGCGTCCATGAAAACACCCACGGGATGGCGCGCAAATCTTGAATCCGCGCGAGTGTTTTGCGGCTGGCGGGGCGGCTGCCGAGGTTGAGGGTGGCGATTTCCTGAATGGGGCTGGTTTGCAGGAAATAGTCGATAAAGCCGTCGGCGGTGATCAGGGCGCGGTAGTGTTTGAAGGCGCTGTCGGAAAGGGCCTGCATCAGTTTGCCGTCGGGGGTTTGGCTCTGCGGCAGCAGGCTGGCTTCGAGTGTGGCGGCCACCAGGGTTTCGAGGTTGCGGCGGGCGTTGCCTGCGTCGGCATATTTGGCGGTAATCACTTCGCCTTGCTCGGTGATGCGTATCTGGCCGGCCACGCTGTGTTCGGGCTGGGCGAGAATGGCTTGGTACGAGGGGCCGCCGCCGCGCCCTACGCTGCCGCCGCGGCCGTGGAAGAGGCGCATACGCACGTTGTAGCGGCCAAACAGTTCCACCAGCCCCAATTCGGCCTGATAAAGCCCCCACGAGCTGCTCACATAGCCGCCGTCTTTGTTGCTGTCGGAATAGCCGAGCATGATTTCTTGGATATTGCCGCGGCTTTCGAGCAGGTCGCGATACCAAGGCAGGGCAAACATGGTATCCATCACGTTGCAGGCGTTTTCGAGTGCTTCGATGGTTTCAAACAGCGGCACGATGTTGATGCGGCTTTGGGGTTTGCCGTTTTCCTGCAACACCAAGAGGCCGCTTTCTTTCAGCAGCAGGGCCAAGGCTAAAAGGTCGCTGGGCTGTTCGCAGTTGGAAATGATGCTTTGGTTGATGGCTTTTTCGCCCAATTCGTTTTTCACGCGGCGGGCTTCGTGAAAAATCGCCAGTTCGTGCTGGGTGTGTTGGCTGTAAACCACATAGGGGCTGTAGAGCGGGCGCCGGTTTTGCAGTTCGCGCAGCAGCACGGTTTGCTTTTCTTTTTCGGTGAGGGCGTTGTAGTTTTCCAAACCGGCGTGGGCAAACAGTTCGGCCACCACTTCGCTGTGTTTGTCGGCGTGTTGGCGCAAGTCGAGCGGCATCATATAGAAGCCGAACACGGATACAGTGCGGATTAAGTCGGCCAGGCGGGCTTCGGCCAAGAGGCCGCTGCGGTTGTTGCGCAGCGATTGCTGCATGGTTTTGAGATCGGCCATAAATTCATCGGCATCGGCATAGGGTTCGAGCAGGCCAAAATAGCAGCCGAGGGTGAGGCCGAGCTGATGGCCGCGCGCAATCAGCCGCGCCATGATGTAGGCGATGGCGCGGCGGTAGGGTTCTTCTTCGTGGGCGATTTCGGTGTCGGGCGATTGTGCGGCCAATGCCAGCACGCCTTCGCTCACGCTGACGCGGCGCACCGACAGCGGCAGGTCGTCGTAAAGTTCGCTCAGTTGGCGGCGGTAGTAGTGGAACACGGTGTCGGCGTGGCGGGTGAATGCGTGGCGCAGGGTGTCGGCTGAAACAAAGGGGTTGCCGTCGCGGTCGCCGCCTATCCAGCCGCCGATTTGCAGGATATCGGGCACTTTGATGCCGGGATAGGCCGTCTGAAAGGTTTTTTCCATGCTGCGGTAAAGTTTGGGCAGGGCTTGGAAAAAGCTGAGCGGGAAAATCGACACGCCGTTGTTGATTTCATTGTTAACGGTGATTTTGAAATGGCGGGTTTCGCTGGTTTGCCACAAGGCCAGCAAGGTGGCGTCCACCTCGCTTTGCAGCTCTTCCAGCGCTTCGGCGCTGTTACAGTGTTCGCGCCTGGGCAGCAGGGCGCGGATGCGGCGGTGGAAATTCAATGTGGCCTGCCGCTGCACTTCGGTGGGGTGGGCGGTGAGCACGGCGGCAATATAGGTGTTGTCGAGTTGGCGCTGCACGGTTTGCGCGTCGATTTGGTGTTCGCGCAGTTTATTTACGGTGTCGGCCACGCTGCCGGCGGCGGCGCTGCTGCCGGCCTGCTCGTGTGCCAAACGGCGGCGTTCATGGTGCACGTCTTCGGCAATATTGAGCATTTGCGCAAACAGGCCGCAGGCCAGAATTAGGTTTTGGGTTTGCCGCTCGTTGAGCTGCGGCAGCACTTCTTCGATAACTGCGCTGCTGTCTTCGCAGTCGGCCAGCGTTTTCACGGTGTTGAGCACGATCTCGGTGGTTTCGCTGTGCAGCAGCCTGAACAACGCTTGGGTGAGAAACTCGGCATCGGCTGCCAGCGGAGCGTCTTTGGGATTATTGAGAATGTGGAGGCGCATAAGGTTTCTTTCTTAACGTTATCGATGCAAACCATTGTATAGCAAGGTATAACAAGAAACCATCATTGTTAGCAATGTAGTCAAATGTAATTTGATATAAGTG
>JBHALY010000190.1:0-3811 GCA_041827905.1 Neisseria dentiae | reverse complement strand
GTAAACGAAGGTTTGGGCTATTTTATTCTCGACACCCGCGACCGTTTGACTTATTCGGAGCTGATGGCCGCCATCGTGTTAATTGGCTTAATCGGCTGGGCGCTCGACAGCGGCTCGCGCAAACTGGGCAACTGGTGGAAACACGGGTAACGGTACCCAGACACCCACCGGTTGCCGCGTCGGCCTGATATCGATGGAAATATGGCGGCTTACCGGATTCAAGAATCCCGTTTGCGCAAAAAACATTTGATTTCGGGTTTGCAACAGCAACAATACGGGTGTTCCAACAAAGCTTACAGGCCGTCTGAAAACATTTTCAGACGGCCTGTTTGTTACCACTTCAAGGGTTTAAGCGTAGAACGCGTAAGCCCACAAAGCAACGAGGAAGATACAGAGGATATTCAGCAGCAAACCCACGCGCATCATATCTTTCTGTTTCACCAGGCCCGTGCCGAACACGATGGCGTTGGGCGGGGTGGCAACCGGCAACATAAAGGCACAAGAGGCGCCGATACCGATCACAAACACCATTACTTCTTTCGGTAACCCCATCTGGGTGGCGACACTGGCGAAAATCGGCACCAATAATGCGGCCGAAGCAGTATTGCTGGTAAATTCGGTTAAGAAGATGATGAAAGTGGCCACGATAAAAATCACAATCAGCGGGTGTGCCAAAACAAAAGTGGTAGCAATTTCATTGCCGATGGCGGCAGATGCGCCGGAAACCTGCATTAAACTGCTCAGGCAGATGCCGCCGCCGAAGAGCATCAGCACGCCCCAGTCGGTGTTGCGGGCCACTTCTTTCCAGCGTGCCACGCCCAACACCACCACGGCAACGGCTGCCGCTATGGCAACAACGGTATCGGGATTGGAAATGCCGAAAGCCTCTTTGATTTGGGCACCGAGCACCCACGCTGTGGCGGTGGTGATGAAAATCAGCATAGCCAGCACGCGGTGCAGCGTCCACGGAATATGTTCGGCTTTCACTTCCACCCGCTCGTTCAGATTAGGCCGCAAGATAACATAGAGCGAAGCCAGCATCAGCGGCAGAATCAGCAGCATCATGGGCAGGCCCATTTTCATCCAACCGGCAAAATCCAAATCCAGCGCTTTGGCGGCGATGGCGTTGGGCGGCGAGCCGACGATGGTGCCCAAGCCGCCGATGCTGGCGCAGTAGGCGATGCCGAGCAGCACAAATACAAAAGTGTTGCGCTCTTTTTCTTTATCAAGGTGGTCCATCATACCCATGGCCAGCGGCAGCATCATGGCGGCGGTGGCGGTGTTGCTGATCCACATCGATAAAAGTGCGGTAGCAGCAAAGAGCAATAATATTGCCACTTTCATATTACCGCGCGAAAGCGAAATCAGCCACACGGCGATTTTGCGGTCGAGCCGCTGCATATGCAGGGCGGCGGCAAGGGCGAAGCCGCCGAAGAAGATATAGATAACCGGGTCGGCAAAACTGCTCATGGCCTTTTTGATGTCCATGTCGGGGAAACCCAGCAACACGGCCAGCAGCGGCACCATCAGCGCGGTTACGGTGATGTGCACCGCTTCGGTAAACCACATAATCGCCACAAACACCAACACGGCAATGCCTTTGTTGGCATTGGTGTCGTAGGGCAGGATATGGTAGATGCCGAAGCTGACGATGGCTGCGATAATGGCGGTGAACAGGCCTTTGAAATCGGTTATCGGCGCCTGCGCGCTGAGCAACTCGATGTTTTCGGGTCGGTTTTTATCAGGAGTCATAGTGTAGTTTCCTGTTTGTTGGAAAATCGGCTGGCGGGGGCCTGCCGGACGTTGAGATTGGAAGGGCAGTATAAGTGTAAGCCGATGTAGCTGTAAAGAATCTGTAAACAAACCTTTCCGGCAAAGCACCTGCGCCCTTGCTTTTTCAGACGGCCTTCGCTATAACCGCCCTTGTTTCGCAATATTGCGGCGGCAGACAGAAAGTGTAAAGCATGGATTCAACCCAATCTCATCCGCACACCCTGCGTTATTTGTGGCTGCTGGTTTTGGCGGCGGCTTCGGTGCTGATGATTACCATGGGCATCAGGATGTCGCTGGGGCTGTTTGTGCAGCCTATGGTGCGCGATACCGCCTTGAGCATCACCGGCATCAGCTTTGCGATGGCGGTAACGCAGCTGATGTGGGGCGTGTCGCAGCCGCTCACCGGCGCGCTTGCCGACCGCTTCGGCGCATGGCCGGTGATTTTTTGGGGAACACTGCTGCTGGCCGCCGGTTGTGCGCTGGTGCCGTGGCTGCCGACCACTTGGGGGCTGACCTTAACGGTGGGCGTGATGATTGCGTTCGGCGCGGGTGCGGGCAGCTTTTCGATTCTCATGAGCCAGGTAGCCAACAAAGTGCCGCCGCAAATGCGCGGCACGGCTTCGGGCATCGTGAACGCGGGCGGCTCGTTCGGGCAGTTTCTGTTCGCGCCGGTTGTGCAGGGGCTGATTTTCCTGCCGGCCGCCGGCTGGCGCGGCGCGATGTATGCGCTGGCGGCCATCAGCCTGCTGGTGATTCCCGTTTCGCGCTGGCTCACGCGCGGCGATGCCGATGCTGCGGTTCAGACGGCCTCTGCGGCAAACGGCGGCCAAACGTTAAAACAGGCTCTGGCGCAGTCGTTTAAAGACCGCAGCTATATTCTGCTGCATCTGGGCTTTTTCACCTGCGGCTTCCATATCGCCTTTTTGGTAACCCATCTGCCTTCCGAAGTGGCGCTGTGCGGCCTGCCGCCCGCCGTGGCTTCGTGGTCGCTGGCGATTATCGGCCTCACCAACGTTATCGGCAGCCTGATGGTAGGGTGGGCGGTCGGCCGCTGGCGCAGCAAATATCTGCTGTTTTGGATGTATGGCTCGCGCGCGCTGCTGATCGCGGCGTATCTGGCCATGCCCCGCACCGACGTAACATTTTACCTGTTCGCAGCAGGGCTGGGGTTAACGTGGCTGGCCACCGTGCCGCCCACCGCCGCCATCGTCGGCAAATTGTTCGGCGTGCGCTATTTGGCTACTCTGTTCGGTCTGACTCTGCTGTCGCACCAAATCGGCGGTTTTTTCGGTGCTTATTTGGGCGGCTGGACCATCACGGCATTCGGCGATTACGGCTGGATGTGGTATGCCGACATGGCGCTGGCCGCTGCTGCGGCGTTATTAAACCTGCCGATTCGTGAAAGCAAAGTACAGCGGGCACAGAAACAAGCGGCTTGAGACCTTTGCAAAACCGCCATCTGCGGCGCATTTCTGCGTTGTGCGCTGCTCGCTCGCTTGCCTAACTTCATGTTATGTCTGCGCTCGCTGCGCTGCTACGCCTTGAACTGCGTCCACATCTGACGGTTTTGCAAAGGTCTCGGCTTGAATCAAACCGATCGAAGTTTCGGCAAAAGCCGTTTCTTTTCAAAACCGTTCGCTTGTGTAATAAAGGTTTGAGGCCGTCTGAAAATATTGAACTGCACCCCAAAAGTTGGACACCCCCTCTAACTTTAAAAGGTGCAGTTTTCTTATGTCCAAATATACGCTAGATTTCAAATACCGAGCCGTACTCCATTATCACCAAGTGCACAGCCAACAGCGCACCGCAGAACACTTCAACGTCTCACGCACACACTTGCGCCGTTGGATCGCCGCCTACCGGCAAGGCGGTATCGCCGCACTTCAACACCCGCAGGCTGCCTCTATGAAGACCAAACGCAAAAACCCGTTTATCGTCGACAAACCCGACCATGAAAAAACCCAAGCGGAACTGATTGAAGAGTTACGTTACATGAGAGCGGAGAACGACTACCTAAAGCACATGAAAGCCCTCAACG
>JBHALY010000189.1:0-4399 GCA_041827905.1 Neisseria dentiae | reverse complement strand
CAGGGAAGAGCTGCATATGCCGCTGTTCGCGCACGAAGTATTGCACCCCAACGATTGGGCCGATTTCTTGAGCAAATTGGCGCAAGACACGCAAAGCGCCGTTTCAGACGGCCTCAAGCAGGCTGAAAAAGCCGCCGTGATCTTGGGCGCGGAAGTGCAGAACCATCCCGATTACGCCGCGATTTACGCCGCCGCGCAACAACTGGCCGCCACCACCGGCGCCGTTTTGGGCATCCTGCCGCAGGCCGCCAACAGTGTGGGTGCAGACGTGTTGGGTGTGAACGGCGGCCAAACCGTGCAGGAAATGCTGGCACAACCGAAAAAAGCCGTGCTGCTCTTGAACGTGGAGCCGGAAATCGACGTGGCGGGTGGCGCCAAAGCCGTGGCCGCGCTGAAACAGGCGCAAAGCGTGATGGCGTTTACCCCGTTTGAAAGCGAAACCTTGCGCGAAGTGTGCGACGTGATGCTGCCGATTGCGCCGTTTACCGAAACTTCGGGCAGCTTTATCAATATGGAAGGCCGCCTGCAATCATTCCATGGCGTGGTGAAAGGCTTGGCCGACAGCCGCCCCTTGTGGAAAGTATTGCGCGTGTTGGGCAATGTGTTCGGCTTGGACGGTTTTGAATACGACAGCAGCGAACAGGTGCTGAAAGAAGCCGTTAAGCAAGAAGGCCTGTCTGAAAAACTAAACAACCAAAGTACTTGGCAGGGCGCAAGCGTTCAGACGGCCTCTGAATTGGTGCGCGTGGGGGGCGTCGGCATTTACCACACCGATGCGCTGGTGCGCCGTTCGGCACCGCTGCAAGCCACCAGCCATGCGCAAACCCCCGCCGCCCGTGTGCATCCGAACACGCTGGCTGCGCTCGGCCTGCAAGAGGGCGAGCGTGTGCAGGCCGTGCAAGGCGGTGCGCGCGTTGACGTGAGCGTGGCGGCCGATGTGCACCTGCCCGAAAACGTGGTGTATCTGCCGCTGCATACCGCAAATGCCGCGCTGGGTGCGTTAATGAACCGCATTGAATTGGAAAGGGCATAATCATGCAAGAGTGGTTCCAAGCCTTGTTTGCCACGCAGCTCGGAATGGGCGCGCTGGGCAACGATGTCGGCCTGGTGGTGTCGATTATCGTAAAAATCGTGATTATCCTGATTCCGCTGATTCTCACCGTGGCCTACCTCACTTATTTCGAGCGCAAGGTGATCGGCTATATGCAGTTGCGCGTCGGCCCCAACGTAACCGGCCCGTTCGGCCTGATCCAGCCGTTTGCCGACGTGTTCAAACTGCTGTTTAAAGAAGTAACCCGCCCCAAATTGTCGAACAAAGCCCTGTTCTATATCGGCCCGATGATGTCGCTTGCCCCGGCGTTTGCCGCATGGGCGGTGATTCCGTTCAGCAGCGAATGGTGGCTCACCAACGTTAACGCCGGCCTGCTGTTTATTCTGATGATTACTTCGCTGTCGGTGTACGGCGTGATTATCGCCGGTTGGGCATCCAACTCGAAATATTCGTTTTTGGGCGCGATGCGTTCTTCGGCGCAAACCATTTCCTACGAAATCGCCATGGGTGCGGCTTTGGTGGGCGTGGTGATGGTGTCGGGCAGTCTGAACTTTATCGATATCGTGGAAGGGCAGAGCAAGGGTATTGCCGGCGGCTCGATTTTCTCTTGGAACTGGCTGCCGCTGTTTCCGTTGTTTATCGTTTACCTGATTTCCGCCGTGGCCGAAACCAACCGCGCCCCGTTCGACGTGGCAGAGGGCGAATCGGAAATCGTGGCCGGTTTCCACGTAGAATATTCCGGCTTTGCGTTTGCGCTCTTCTTTTTGGCCGAATATATTTTCATGATTCTGATTGCCGCGCTCACTTCGCTGATGTTTTTGGGCGGCTGGCTCTCGCCTTTTCCGCAAAGTTGGGGCTTGATCGGCACGCCGGGCGCATTCTGGATGTTTGTGAAAATGGCCTTTATTCTTTACGGCTATTTGTGGATACGCGCCACTTTCCCGCGCTACCGTTACGACCAAATCATGCGTTTGGGCTGGAAAGTGCTGATTCCCATCGGCTTTATCGGCATCGTGGTGCTCGGCTTGTGGATGATTTCGCCGCTGAGCTTGTGGAAATAACAGGCCGTCTGAAACCCCGAACAAACAGTTAACAAACACAAACCCCTATCCAAAAGGGTAATGATATGGCAAACCTAGTAAAAACCTTTCTGCTCGGCGAATTGGTAAAAGGCATGGGCGTAACGCTCAAAAACTTCTTCGCCCGCAAAGAAACGATTATGTTCCCCGAAGAGAAAACGCCGCAATCGGTTCGTTTTCGCGGGCTGCATGCGCAGCGGCGCTATCCCAACGGCGAAGAGCGCTGCATCGCCTGCAAACTGTGCGAAGCGGTTTGCCCGGCGATGGCCATCAATATCGAATCGGAGCAGCGCGAAGACGGCACCCGCCGCACCACCCGCTACGATATCGACTTGACCAAGTGCATTTTCTGCGGCTTCTGCGAAGAAGCCTGCCCGGTGGACGCGATTGTGGAAACCCATATTCTCGAATACCACGGCGAAAAACGCGGCGATCTGTATTACACCAAACCCATGCTGCTGGCCATCGGCGATAAATACGAAAACGAAATCGCCAAACGCAAAGCGGCCGACGCGCCCTACCGATAAGGCCGTCTGAAAAATTGACGGGGTAGGCCAGACGATCTGTTTCACGGATTTTCTGCCCACGCGAAAAGGATTAATTGCGATGAAACTGTTTAAAACCGCCGGTTTGGTTTCCGTTGTCGGCGTATCCGATTTTCAAACCGCTTTGGCGTGGTACGGCAAATGGCTGGGCGAACCCGACGAAATGCCTGCGGAAAATGTGGCCGAATGGCTGGTTGCCGAATATGCTTGGCTGCAATTGGACGGCAGCAAAACCCCGGGTTCGGATGCCGTTGTGATCACCGTAGAAAATGTCGCCTCCTGCCGTGATGCCCTGATTGCGGCGGGAATCGAAGCAGGTGAAATAACCGATTGGGAAGTTGTGCTGACCTGCGATTTGAACGACCCCGACGGCAACAGGATTTCGCTGGCGCAGATTGTTGCATAAGCCTTGTTTCAGACGGCATCAAGGCCGTTGAAAGCTCCGGATAAAGATTAAAAACCCAACCGAGAAAGAGCAATTTTATGACCTTCTCCCTGATTATGTTTTACGTTTTGGCCGCCATGATACTCTTCGGCGCGCTGAAAACCGTAACCGTAAAAAACCCCGTGCATGCGGCGCTGTATCTGGTGCTCACTTTCTGCGTGAGCGCGCTGATGTGGATGCTGATGCAGGCCGAATTCTTGGGCATCACGCTGGTGTTGGTGTATGTGGGTGCGGTGATGGTGCTGTTCCTGTTTGTGGTGATGATGCTGAACATCGACATCGAAGAAATGCGCGCGGGCTTTTGGCGTCATGCGCCGGTGGCCGGTTTGGTGGGCGTGCTGATGTCGGTGGCGCTGATTCTGATTTTGGTTAACCCGAAAACCAATCTGGCCGCGTTCGGCGCGATGAAAGAGATTCCCGCCGATTACAGCAACGTGCGCGATTTGGGCAACCAGCTCTACACCACTTACCTGCTGCCGTTCGAGCTGGCGGGCGTGCTGCTGGTGTTGGGCATGGTGGCGGCGATTGCGCTGGTGCACCGTAAAACGTTTAACCCCAAAGCCATCAATCCTGCCGATCAGGTGAAAGTCAATGCCAAAGAAGGCCGTTTGCGTATGGTGAAAATGGAAGCCGTCAGGCCGTCTGAAACGGCAGGCGAAACGGATTCGGACGGCAAAGAGGAGGGCAAAGCATGATTACCTTAACGCATTATTTGGTTTTGGCCGCGCTTCTGTTCGGCATCAGCGCCATGGGCATCTTCATGAACCGCAAAAACGTGCTGATTCTGCTGATGTCGATCGAATTGATGCTGCTGGCGGTAAACTTCAACTTTATCGCGTTTTCGCAATATTTGGGCGACACGGCAGGGCAGATTTTCGTGTTTTTCATCTTAACCGTGGCCGCCGCAGAATCCGCCATCGGCTTGGCGATTATGGTGCTGGTGTTCCGCAACCGCAATACGATTAACGTGGCCGATTTGGATACCTTGAAAGGCTGACGGGCAGGGCAACCTAAACCAAGGCCGTCTGAAAACAGCGGGATGAGAGATGAAATCCATCGACGAGCAAAGCCTGCAAAATGCTTACCGCCTGTTTGAAAGCGGCGATATAAACCGAATCGAAGCCGGCACAACGGCAGGCTTGCAGCAGATTCACCGTTATCTCTTCGGCGGGCTGTATGAATTTGCCGGAGAAATCAGGGAAAACGATATTTCAAAAGGCGGTTTCCGTTTTGTCAACGTCCTTTACCTGAAAGAAGCGTTGGCCAAAATCGAGCAGAT
>JBHALY010000188.1:0-4049 GCA_041827905.1 Neisseria dentiae | reverse complement strand
TGTGGAATTATAACGCAAAGGCCGTCTGAAACCTATAAAAGGCGTTTCAGACGGCCATGAAACTGCCCGTTAGGCCGGTTGGCACTAACGGGCGGTTTTGTTTTCTCGGCTCATTTGTTTTTCGCTTCGGCCTTGGCTTCTTTTTTCAAAGATGCGTATAAATCAGGCTGGCGGCTTTTCAGCAGCGAAGCAATCGCGAGATCGTCGCGGTTCACTTTAGCCAAGTCGATTTTCTCGATGTGTACCAAACGCAGCAACTCGCGGACAGGCTTAGGCATGTTGCGGCCTGATTCGTAGCGCGAACCGCCGGACTGGGTAACGCCGATGCGGCTCCAAAAGTCCATTTGGTTTAAACCGAGTTTTTTGCGGATATCGCGGATATTTTCGATTTTCTCGAACGACTTCATGAAATTCCCTTCATTTGTTGTAAAGCTCAATCTGGCAATTACTTATTCAGTGATAATATCCTGAGTGAGAATATTATATTCAGATAAGTATAAACGCTTAGACAGCAAAATCAGGATAAGTTTAATCGGATTTTCTATCAAGCGGTCAAAAAACGCGATAAACGCGATGTATTGTTTCGACTATTCTTTAAAAACAAAGGGTTACTTTTTAAAGTAAAGATTCTAACTAAAAATAATTTACATAAAAAAACGTAACGAAATCAAGGTTTACCTGTTTGAGGGCTGATTGTGAGGATTTCATACCCCGTTTCGGTAACCAAAACCTCGTGTTCCCATTGTGCGGAAAGCGAGCGGTCTTTGGTGACCACCGTCCAGCCGTCGGCCAAAATGCGCAGGTGGCGTTTGCCTTGGTTAATCATTGGCTCTACCGTAAAAATCATGCCCGGCTGCAATACCAAACCTTGCCCTTTGCGGCCGTAATGCAGGATTTGCGGTTCTTCGTGAAAGCCGCGGCCGATGCCGTGGCCGCAGAATTCCTGAACCACCGAATAACCTGCGTTTTCGGCAACCTGCTGGCAGGCGTGGCCGATGTCGCCCAAAGTGGCGCCGGGTTTGACGGCTTCGATGCCCGCCATCATGGATTGATGGGTAACGTCGATCAGGCGTTGGGCGTGCGGGCTGATTTTGCCCACCGCAAACATACGGCTGGAATCTCCGTGGAAGCCGTCTTTTTTGATGGTAACGTCGATATTGAGAATATCGCCGTTTTTCAAAGGTTTATCGTCGGGAATGCCGTGGCAGATCACATGGTTGACCGAGGTGCAGCATGATTTGGGGTAGGGCGGGTTGCCGTAATTCAGCGGCGCGGGGTAGCCGCCCTGCACTTCGGTGTGGTAGTCGTAAATCAGTTTGTCCAGTTCGTTGGTGGTTACGCCGGGTTTGACGAATTGGCCGATATAGTCGAGCGCTTCGGCCGCCAGCCGGCCCAGCTCGCGCATTTTTTCGATTTCTTCGGCGGTTTTGATGATAACGGCCATGAGGCTTCCTTTGTTTTCCGATGTTCAGATTTGATATTCAGACGGCCTTTCGGTAACGCACGAAAGGCCGTCTGAAAGAGAGCGGCGCGTGTGCTGCCGCAAAGGTTGAATAGGGGTGTAAAGCTGCCGTTTCAAGTGGGCGGCAGGTTAGGGAGTGTAGTCGACCGCGTTGCGGCGGTATTTTTGGTTAAAATCCGCAGCTGCGCGTTAGGTAGCGAAGCGGACTTGCGAAGCTAAAATGCTCGCAAGATGTCCAATCTTGCTGTGCTTTTTGCCTTGCATCTGCGGATTTTTCCTCAAAAAACCGCTTCGCAAGCCTTCTGACTACACTCCCTAAAACAGGTTGTCGGTTACTTTGCCGTTGGCGGGTTTGGCAGGAGCGGTTTCTGCCGCCGGGGCCGGTTTTTCTGCTGCGGGTTTGGGTTCGGGTTGCTCTGCCGCAGGTTTGGGGGCGGCGGGTTTTTCGGCTGCTTCGGCCTGTTGTGCAGGTTTTTCGGCTGCTGCGGGTTGCTCTTTAGGCTGTTCTGCGGGTGCGGCCGGGGTTGCCGGTTCGGCCTGCTGTGCGGCGGCCTGTTTGACGACTTCTTCCGGTGTATTTTTACGCTGCGGTTTGGCGCGTGTCTGGCGCACGGGCTTTTTGGGTTGGGCGGCGGTTTGCTCGGGGGCGGATGCGGCGGCGGTTTGTGTTGCGGTGTCTGCATCTGAAGCTGCTGCCTCGGCTTCCGATGCCTGCTGTGCGGCGGCATCGGCATCGGCTTGGGCAGCCGCTGCGGCTACCGCCGAGGCGGGTGCGCCGCGCGGCGAGAGCACTTCAACTGCTGATGCTGCTGCGGTTTGCGGTGCAGAAGCTTCCTGCTGTGCGGCTTCTTGCTGGTCGAATGTCTGCATGATGCCGATTACCACGCCTGCCACGGCGATGAAGGCGATGGCGAAGAGGGCGCCGAGCAGGTGTTTGGGCTTGAGCATAAAGCCCGGTTTGCGGTCGTTCATTGTGTTTTCCGTTTAGCTGATAGAGGCCGTCTGAACAATCGGTTTCAGACGGCCTTTTTGCCTGTGCGGCAAAATGAGTTTAAAGCGGCTAAGCTTATCATTTATTGTAGGTTTGATAAAGTGTTACCACTTTTTTCACGCCTGAGGTAGTGCTCACGCGTTCGGTAACGGCAGCTTGCTCGGCGGGGGTAAGGATACCCATCACATAGGTTACGCCGTCGTAGGTAACGATTTTCACGCGGCTGGGAATCACGCCTTGGATGCCCAGTAGGGTGGTGCGCACTTTTGATGTGCTCCAAATGTCGCTGCTCACGTTGCCGAAGGTGCGTTTTTGCGGCGATACGCTGATGTAGTTATACACTTCTTGAACGGATTGCTCCGAGCGCGCCACTTGTTCTACAAATGCGCGGTCGCTTTCGTTGGCAACATGGCCGAGCAGCAGGATATGGCGGTTATAGCCCACAACCGAGAGTTTCGGCTCGAAGCCTTCGGTTTGGTTGTTTTGGCGCAGGTAGGATAGGGCGGTGTTTTTGATGCGCACTTCCATCACGTTGTCGTCGGCTTGGGTGCCGGTGCTGCGGCGGTCGAGGGCGGATGCGCCGCCCACTGCGGCTCCGCCCAAAACGGCGCCTACGCAGCCGCTCAGCAGCGTGGCGGTTAAGGCGGCGGCAAGCAGGGTTCGGGTGTGTTGTTTGATGTTCATCTCGAATGCGTCCTTTCTGGATGGTTTTCAGACGGCCCGGTGTGCGGAGGCCGTCTGAAAGCTGAAAACGGTTACATGCCTTCCAACAGCATGGTGTCGATGCAGTCGCACAGGGCGTGAATCAGCAGGATGTGGATTTCCTGTATGCGGGCGGTGCGCCGGTGGGGCACGTTCAATAAAATATCGCTGTCTTTGAGCATGGCGGCGATTTTGCCGCCGTCGCGGCCGGTGAGGGCGATAACGTGCATATCGCGCTCGTGGGCGGCTTTGATGGCTTCGATAACGTTGGCGGAATTGCCCGAGGTGGAAATGCCGATAAGCACGTCGCCCGCGCGGCCCAGTGCGCGCACCTGCTTGCTGAAAACGTGGTCGAAACCGTAATCGTTGCCGATGGCGGTGAGGGCGGAGGTGTCAGTAGTGAGTGCCACGGCGGCCAGCTCCATGCGTTCTTTTTCAAAACGGCCGGTCATTTCGGCGGCGAAATGTTGGGCGTCGGCCGCCGAACCGCCGTTACCGCAGGCGAGGATTTTGCCGTCGTTCATCAGGCATTGCAGCATCAGCCCGGCCGCTTCGGCGGCAGGCCCGTTGAGAATATCCGCCGCCTGCCTTTTGGCTTCGATGCTTTCGGCAAAATGGGCGGCTACGCGTTCTTGTAAAGTGGTCATCTGAAAATCAGCCTGTGATGTTCTGCACCCATTGCGGGGCATCGTTACCCTGAATCAAAACCGCGTCCAAACGGCACGCTGCATGGCTCAGGCGGTGTTGTTGCAGATAGTGCTCGGCACTTTTTTGCAGTTTTAACAGTTTGGCGGGCGTAATGCTGTAGGCCGCGCCGCCGAAGCCGCTATTTTTGCGGTATTTTACTTCAACAAACAAAATCGTGTTGCCGTTTTTGACAATCAAATCGATTTC
>JBHALY010000187.1:0-3674 GCA_041827905.1 Neisseria dentiae | reverse complement strand
CCCACATAATCCAGCTCGTCGGCCAAGCGGCGCGCCATCTGCCGTGCCTGCTGCTGAACATCAGCGCTGAAGCGGGCGGGAACGATGGAGTAGGCGAGAATGCCGTTTTCGTGGATGTTTTCGGCAGGATCGAAAGTCTGCACGTTTTCACTGTTCAGACGGCATACCACCACTGAAATCTCGCCGCGCAAATCGACCATTTTTTCCAGCACACAGGCCACGCCGCCCAGTTCGGCAAACGCGGCTTTCAGTTCGGCCAGGGTTTTCACACGGATTTGGCCTTTTCCGTCGTAACCCAGCGTGGCGGTTTTCAGAATACCGGGCAGCAGCGCCGCGCTCGCTTCGCCGATGTCTTCGGGCTTGCAGACGGCCTGATACGGCGCGGTTTGCAGGCCGGCTTTTTGAATCCACGCCTTTTCCTGAATGCGGTTTTGGGCAACGGCAACGCAATCGCCGCTCGGCGACACGCGGGTGTGTTGCGCCAAAAAACGCATCGCATCGGCATTCACGTTTTCAAATTCGGTGGTTACGGCGGCGCATTTCGCCAATTCGTTCAGCGCGGCTTGGTCGTCGAACGGCGCACACAAATGGCGGTCGGCAAATTCCGCCGCCGGTGCGTTCGGATCGGGGTCAAGCACGGTAACACGATAGCCCATGGTTTTGGCGGCCACGGCAAACATACGGCCGAGCTGGCCGCCGCCAAGTATGCCGAGGTTGGCGGGGGGGAGGATGGGGGTATTCATAATGTTTTTAATTTATTCGTTGTTGGGTGGTAGTGCATTTTATGTTTCATTATCGGCAGGCTATTAATTTGAGATAATTTCATGCCATAAATCGCACCAGTCGGGATTATTTTTTTCTATCAAGACCAATTTCCATTGGCGACTCCATTTTTTCAATTGTTTTTCCCGCTTGATGGCACTTTCCATAGTTTCATGCAATTCATACCAAACCAAGCGGGTAACGCGGTATGTGTCGGTGAATCCTTGTGTTTGGTGGTTGCGGTGTTGGAATATCCGCTGTATTAAATTGGATGTGACGCCGATATATAAAGTACCGTTGCGCTGGCTGGCTAAAATATATGTTGCCGGTTGCATGACTTTATTCATTTTGTGAATGTTTTAATCGAATCGTATATTATGGTTCGGCATCAACCGTTTTTTTTAACAGCATCGTCATTATCGGGCTTGACCCGATAATCCAGTGTTTGCCGTTCAGGCGGAAGGAAAATATTTCAGAAATATTTGGCACTGGATTGCCGGGTCAAGCCCGGCAATGACGGGGTATGGATGTTTCTGAAAACAATGTAGTCATGTTTTCAGACGGCCTTTATTTATCCAACCCTTCCTGCACCATCTGCGCCGCCCGCAATACCGCACGGGCTTTGTTTTGGGTTTCCTGCCATTCGGCTTCTTCTTCCGAATCGGCCACGATGCCGCCGCCGCTCTGCACATAGAGGGTTTGGTCTTTAATCACGGCGGTGCGGATGGCGATGGCCAAGTCCATATCGTTGTTGAAGCTCCAGCAGCCGACGGCACCGCCGTAGATGCAGCGTTTGGCCGGCTCCAGCTCTTCGATGATTTCCAGCGCGCGCACTTTGGGGGCGCCGGAAAGGGTGCCGGCGGGGAAGGTGGCGGCGAGGATGTCCATATTGTTGGTGTTACTTTTCAGACGGCCTTCCACATTGGAAACGATGTGCATCACGTGCGAATAGCGCTCGATTACCATTTTGTCGGTAACTTTCACTTCGCCGGTGCGGCTGACGCGGCCTACGTCGTTGCGGCCTAAATCAATCAGCATCACGTGTTCGGCGATTTCTTTGGCGTCGCCGAGCAGGTCTTGCTCGTTGGCCAGGTCTTCGGCGGGGGTTTTACCGCGCAGGCGGGTGCCGGCGATGGGGCGCACGATGATGGTGTCGCGCTCGCGGCGCACGAGGATTTCGGGCGACGAGCCGACGATGTGAAAGTCGCCGAAATCGTAGTAAAACATATAGGGCGAGGGGTTGAGCGTGCGCAGGGCGCGGTAGAGCGAGAGCGGGTGGTCGGCGAATTCCAGCTTCATGCGCTGGCTGGGCACCACCTGCATACAGTCGCCGTCGAGAATATATTGGCGGATTTTGCGCACATATTCTTTATAGCGCGCTTCGCCGGTTTCGTGCTGCGGTTCGGTTTTTCTGCTGCCGAGCGAGAGGGGGATGGCGCAGCTTTGGCGCAGGCGGGTGCGCAGGTCTTCCAGCCGTTCGCGCGCGGCTTCGTAGCCGTTTTCTTCGGCGGGGTTTGCATACACGATTAGGTAGATTTTGCCGGAAAGGTTATCGACCACGGCCAGCTCTTGCGAGAGCATCAATAAAATATCGGGCGTGCCGATGGTGTCGGGCTTGCCGCTGTTTTGGAAGCGGTGGGCGAAATGTTCGAAGTTATAGATGGTTTCGTAGCCGAAATAGCCGACCAGGCCGCCGGTGAAGCGGGGCAGGTTGGGGATTTCGGGTGTTTTGAAACGTTGGTGGAAGGCTTCGATGAAGGTAAGCGGGTTGCCGTCGAACTGTTCGGTGATTTCTCCGTTGCAATACACATCAACGTGTTTGCCCGATGCTTTGAGATAGGTGCGGCAGGGCAGGCCGATAAAGGAATAGCGGCCGAAACGTTCGCCGCCCACTACTGATTCGAGCAGGTAGGTGTAGGGTTGGTTGGCCAGTTTGAGGTAGAGCGACAGCGGGGTGTCGAGGTCGGCCAATAGTTCCTGCACCAGCGGGATGCGGTTGTAGCCTGCGGCGGCTTGGGCTTGGTATTCTTGTTTGCTGATCATGTTTCAAACGGCCTGAAAAACGGGTTGAGACCTTTGCAAAACCCCCATCTGCGGCGCATTTCTGCGTTGTGTGCTGCTCGCTCGCTTGCCTAACTCCATGTTATGTCTGCGCTCGCTGTGCTGCTACGCCTTGAACTGCATCCACATCTGGAGATTTTGCAAAGGTCTCAGGTTGGGGAAATGCGCGAAGTATAGCAGTTTTCAGGGTTTCGGGGTGGAGAAAGGCCGTCTGAAAACGGTTTCAGACGGCCTGTTTGGTTGTTGGCGGCAGCTTATTCTTCGGGCGCGTCGCCGTCGGTTTCGTCGAGTTTGCCTTCGGTAATCTGCACGTTGGTGCCGGCTTTGGCACGGATTTTGGCGTCGATTTCGTCGGCCACTTCGGGGTTTTCTTTCAGCCACACGCGCACATTGTCTTTGCCCTGGCCGATTTTGGCGCCGTTATAGGCATACCATGCGCCGGATTTTTCAACGATGTCGTATTTCACGCCCAAATCCACCAGCTCGCCTTCCCAGCTGATGCCTTCGCCGTAGAGGATGTCGAATTCGGCTTGGCGGAAGGGCGGGGCGACTTTGTTTTTAATCACTTTCACTTTGGTTTCGTTGCCCAAAATGTCGTCGCCTTTTTTGATTTGGCCGGTGCGGCGGATATCGAGGCGCACGGAGGCGTAGAATTTCAGCGCGTTGCCGCCGGTGGTGGTTTCGGGGCTGCCGAACATCACGCCGATTTTCATGCGGATTTGGTTGATAAACACCACCAATGTGTTGGTTTTTTTGATGTGGCCGGTGAGTTTGCGCAACGCCTGGCTCATCAGGCGGGCTTGCAGGCCGACGTGGCTGTCGCCCATTTCGCCTTCGATTTCGGCTTTGGG
>JBHALY010000186.1:0-6768 GCA_041827905.1 Neisseria dentiae | reverse complement strand
TCGAGTTTCAATAAGGGAAAGCGGTCGATGTGCTTGGCAATCATGGCTTGGGCGGTTTGTTGGAAGAAGGTGCTCATGAGAAATCCCCTAAATATCTTGAGGAGAATTTAGGGGATTTTAGGGAATTTTGCAAAGGTCTCGTCCTGAGTGAATTTTGCAATTCATGCCGGCATTTAAAACCTTTACGTCATACTCGGGCTTGGCCCGAGTATCTTTTTTGCTACGGAACAAATTACAGATACTCAGGTTAAGCTGCGAGCATGACGCGGCTACTTTTCTTAATTTCACGGCCGCGCTTCGGGCGCGAACCGGGCGGCATCAATCGGGGAATGCTGTTCGAAATATTGCTTCAACACATCGGCATCCACAAAGCCCGTGTTCACATAAGAAGGCTTATCCGACAACACCGGATAGTCGTCGCCGCCGTTGGCCAGATAATCAGACACGCTCAGGCGGTAGGTTTTGCCGTTTTCCAAAGGCTTGCCGTTAATCAGAATACCGCTCACTTGCTGCTTATCGTAATCCGTTTTCAAGGTTACGCCGTCAAACTGCGGGAAACCGCCGTCTTCAGGGCGGATCAGCGCAACGGTGCGCAGATATTCGGCCAGCTCTTTGCCGCTCAAATCCACATAGCTAATCAAATTGCCGAAAGGCTGCGCACGCAGAATATCTTTATAGGTTACCCGTCCGGCCTGAATCGAATCGCGTATGCCGCCGCTGTTCATCACCGCCAGATCCGCGCCGGTGCGCAGGCGTTGGGCGTGTGCAATCAGGCGGCCCAGATTGGTGGGTTGGCGGCGCACGACTGCGCGGTCGCCTTCGAGTTTGGCGTTCACCGAGCCGATGGCGACATTGAGCTTGCCGTCGGCCTGTTCTTGATAGGTTTTCAGCTTGGCGGCCAGTTGTTTGTCGGGGCGGATGGCGCTTTGATACAGGGTGCGCACGGTTTTGCCGTCGGCGGTTTCGGTTTCGTATTTAAGGTTAACGGGAATCAGCCGGTAGGATTGCAGGGCGAGTTTGCCGTTTTTAAAGGTGAAGTCGGCGCGGCCGAGATATTTTCCCCATTCGCCCGCCTGCATAATCCAAGTGCCGTTTTGAAAATCGGGGCGGCAGGCATCGCCGGGGCGGTGGTTGTTTTTCAGACGGCCTGCGTTATCCATGCAAACGGTGTGGTGGCTGTGGCCGCCGACGATGATGTCGAACGATTTGGCCGGCAGCGTGCGGGCGAGGGCGGTATCGCTGCGGTAGCCCAAGTGGGTGAGGGCAATGGTGATATCGGGCTTTTTCTTGCGCTGTTTCAGGGTTTGCAGCGTTTGGCGGGCGGAATCGGCGGCCGGGTCGATAATCAGGTTGCGGGTGTAGGCAGTGTTGGCAGACGTGGCGGTTTCTTCGGTGGTGAGGCCCACCACGGCGATATCCAGTCCCTGTTTGCGTAAAACGGTGTAAGGCTTAACCAAATGCCTGCCGCTGTCTTTCAGGCGGATATTGGCCGACAAAAACGGAAAGCGCGCCCATTTTTCCTGCATGGCGAGCATTTGCAGCGGGTTGTCGAACTCGTGGTTGCCCAGCGTCATCGCTTCGTAGCCGATGGCGTTCATGGCTTCGATGTCGGGCCGCGCATTGTGAACGTCCGACTCGGGCACGCCCGTGTTAACGTCGCCCACATTGAGCAGCACCACCGAGCCGCCGTTGCGCGCCACTTCGTTTTTAATCTGTTTCACCAGGGTTTGATGCGCCGCCAAACCGTATTCGCCGTGCTCGTTCGGCCAAAAACGGCCGTGCAGGTCGTTGGTGTGCAGCACGGTGAGGCGGTAGGTTTTGCCGGGCTGGTAGGCTTGGGCGAGCGCGGGCAGGAGCAGGGCGGCGAGCAAGGCTTTTTTCATGGCGGGCCTCTTTTGCTTGGGGGAAGTTACGGGGGTGAGTTTTGGTTTATATCATGTTATCTGAAACTACACGAAATTACCTACGACAAAACCGCAGATTTATATTACTATTGCCCAACCTGCGCCAAAATTAAAAAATCAACTTCACAAACAATATATTAATGAATATGAGTAATCACTCGGTTTTTGAACGCGCCGCACGCTTGGGGGTGGCCGCCGGCTACCACGATATCGACGGCGTTTACCACCCGGCCAAAGAAGCGGTGCTGGAGGCTTTACTTGCGCGTTTGGAAACCGGTGTGCCGGAGGGGGAGTTTGACGATGTGGCGGCCATAACGGCGCAGCATCCGGCCGAGATTGCCCTGCCGCCCGATTTCGAGGGCTACGACGGCTACTCTTTAACAAACGAATATGATGAGCAGCAGACGGTTACGGCGTCGGATTCAGACGGCCTCCGCTCTGCTGTTTTTTTATCTGCATTAGACAGCGGCTATTACCGTTTAACTGTTAACAAAGGCCGTCTGAAACACCGCGTTTTGGTGGTGGCTGCGCCCGAACACGCTTACCAGCCGCCCGAAATGGCGGGTGGCGGGCGCATGAACGGGTTGGCCGTGCAGCTTTACAGCCTGCGTTCGGCGCAAAACTGGGGCATGGGCGATTTCGGCGATTTGGCGCGGCTGGCGGCGTTTTGCGGCGGCAGGGGTGTGGATTTTATCGGTATCAACCCGCTGCACGCGCTGTTTACTTCGCGGCCGGATTTTGCCAGCCCGTACAGCCCGTCGTCGCGCCTGTGGCTGAATGCCGTGTATCTCGACGCGGGCGGCATGATCGCCGGATACGGTTTTGCCGCCAAGGCGCGCAAGTGGCTGGCAAGCGAAGCGGTGCAGGCGCGGCTGGCGGCGGTGCGTTCGGCGGAAACGGTGGATTATGCGGCGGTGTGGGCGCTGAAAAAAGAAGCCCTGCTGCTTGTGTTTGCTGATTTTGAGAAAAGCAGCAGCCGTGCCGCGCAGCCTTTTCAGACGGCCTTTAAACAGTTTGAAGAAGAAAAAGGCGGTGAGCTTGACGGCTTCGCCCTGTTTGAGGCTTTAGACCAGCACTACGGCGGTGCAGGCGGGGAGAGCGGTTGGACGGCGTGGCCGTCTGAATTCCACCATCCGCAAAGCCCGGCGGTGCAGGCGTTTGCAAAAGCGCACGAGGGCGAAATCCGTTTTTACAAGTGGCTGCAATGGTTGTGCGCCGTGCAGCTGCGGCAGGCGGAAGAGGCGGCGGCGCGGCACGGTGTGCGGCTCGGCCTTTACGGCGACTTGGCCGTGGGCGTGGCGCGCGGCGGGGCCGACACTTGGCTCAAGCGCAACCAATACTGCATGGAAATGTCGGTGGGCGCCCCGCCCGACCCGCTCGGCCCGGCAGGGCAAAACTGGAACCTGCCGCCGTGGCACCCCGTGGCCATGCGCCGCACCGGCTGCCGCGAGTTTATCGCCACGCTGCGCGAGAATATGCGCTGTTACGGCGTGCTGCGCATAGACCATGTGATGTCGCTGAACCGTTTGTGGTGGGTGGTGTCGGAACAGGCCGCCGCCGAGATTCTAAGCCGTTCAAGGCGCGGCGACGCAGACAGTACGGAAGAGTACGGCCAGGAGCCGCAACGCGGAACGGCTTGGAAGATGGGCGGCGGAACCGCTGATAACGGCGCTTATGTGCACTACCCCCAAGAAGTTTTGTTTGCCATTCTCGCCTTGGAAAGCCACCGCAACCGCTGCGTGGTGGTGGGCGAAGACTTGGGCACCGTGCCCGACGACACCCGCCGCCTGCTCGACCGCTACCGCATTTTTTCCTACAAAGTGATGTATTTCAGCCGCCACGCCCACGGTTACGAGCTGCCCGAACATTACCCCCGGCAGGCGCTGTGCGTAACCAGCACCCACGACGTTGCGCCGTTGGCGGGCTGGTGGGCGGGCAGCGATTTGCAAACCATGTATGACTTGGGTTCGCTGCCGGGCGAAACGGCTTTTCAGACGGCCTTGCGGCAGCGCGGGCGCGATAAAGAAGACTTGATCCGCGCGCTAAAAGAAACACATTGTCTGCCCCACGCATACAGGCCGTCTGAAAACTTAGACGCCGCCCTGCTCAACGCCGTGCACCGTTTCGGCGCCGAGAGCCGCTGCGCGCTTTATGCGGTGCAAATCGAAAACCTGCTGGGCATGACCGAAAATTTCAACGTGCCGGGCATCGCCGAAGGCTACCCCAACTGGGCGCGCAAACTGCCGCAGCCTGTGGAGGCGTTTGCCGCCAACCCTTTAATCGAGCAACAACTCGCCATGCTAAACGAGGTCCGTATGAGAAAGAACAGCCAAACCCAACCCTATCCGCCGCTCGACGATCAAGAGCGCGGCACCATCGACAGCCTGTTTTTTGCAACCCACGGCAACCCGTTTGCCTACTTGGGCCGGCATGAGCTGGCCGGCACCGGCGAAGTGGTGCGCTGCCTTGTGCCCGATGCCTTGGCGGTGGATATTGTGGAACGCGGCAGCGGCAAACTGATTGCGGCGGCCGAAAAACTCGACAGCCGCGGCTTTTTCGCCGCCGTGCTGCCCGAGGGCGCGCCCGATTACGCCTTGAGCGTGCAATACAGCGCAGACGGGCCGTCTGAAAAAATCGAAGACCCCTACCGCTACGGCTCGCATTTGCAGGAAATGGACGAATGGCTGCTCACCGAAGGCACCCACCTGCGCCCCTACGAAGCCTTGGGCGCGCATCCGGCCGAGTTCGACGGCGTTGCCGGCGTGAATTTCGCCGTGTGGGCGCCCAACGCGCAGCGCGTTTCGGTGATCGGCGAGTTCAACAACTGGGACGGCCGCCGCCATGTGATGCGCCGCCACGCCGCCAGCGGCATTTGGGAAATCTTTATCCCCGCCGTGCCGTTCAACGCCCTGTATAAATTCGAAATACGCGACGCCGCAGGCAACGTGCGCCAAAAGGCCGACCCGTTCGCCTTCGCCTCGGAGCTGCGCCCCACCACTGCTTCGGTGGTGCGCGGCCTGCCCGAAAAAATGCCCGAGCCTGCGTTCCGCCGCCAAGCCAACGCCATCGACAGCCCCATCAGCATTTACGAAGTGCATTTAGGCTCGTGGCGGCGCAACCTCGAAAACAATTTCTGGCTCACTTATGAAGACCTGGCCACCGAGCTGGTGGCCTATGTGAAAGATATGGGCTTCACCCATATCGAGCTTTTGCCCGTGTCGGAATACCCGTTCGACGGCTCTTGGGGCTACCAGGCCACCGGCCTTTATTCGCCCACCAGCCGCTTCGGCTCGCCGCAGCAGCTTCAGGCGCTGGTGCAGGCCGCCCACAACGAAGGCATAGGCGTGATACTCGACTGGGTGGTCGGCCACTTTCCCGTTGACGACCACGGCCTCAACCACTTCGACGGCACGCCGCTGTATGAACACGCCGACCCGCGCGAAGGCTACCACCAAGACTGGAACACCCTGATTTACAACTTCGGCCGCACCGAAGTGAAAAACTACCTGCAAGGCAACGCCTTATACTGGATAGAGCGTTTCGGCTTCGACGGCCTGCGCGTGGATGCCGTGGCCTCGATGATTTACCGCGATTATTCGCGCAAAGAAGGCGAGTGGATACCCAACCGATACGGCGGCCGCGAAAACCTCGAAGCCATCAACTTTCTGCGCGACACCAACACCATGTTGCAGCAGGAAGTACCCGCCGCCACCGAAATCGCCGAAGAATCCACCTCGTTTGCCAACGTTACCCGCACCGAAGGGCTGAACTTCCAATACAAATGGAACATGGGCTGGATGAACGACACCCTGCGCTATATGAAGGAAGACCCGATAAACCGCAAATACCACCACAACCTGATGACCTTCGGCATGATGTACCAATACAGCGAAAACTTCGTGCTGCCGATCTCGCACGACGAAGTGGTGCACGGCAAAGGCTCGCTGCTGGCCAAAATGCCCGGCGACGCTTGGCAGAAGTTTGCCAACCTGCGCGCCTATTACGGCTTTATGTGGGGCTATCCCGGCAAGAAACTGCTGTTTATGGGCTGCGAATTCGCCCAAGGCCGCGAATGGAACTACAACGAAGCGCTCGATTGGTTCCTGCTCGAAGAAGCGCACGGCGGCCTGTGGCACAAAGGCGTGCAGGATTACGTGCGCGACCTCAACCATACCTACCGCAGCCACGCGCCGCTCTACCAGCTCGACCAATGGCCCGAAGGCTTCGAGTGGCTGGTGGCCGACGACGGCAATAATTCCGTGTTTGCCTTCGAGCGCCGCGACCGCGAAGGCAACCGCCTGATTGTGGTAAGCAACTTTACCCCCGTGGTGCGCGAAAACTACCGCATCGGCGTCAATGCCGAGGGCACCTACCGCGAAGTGATGAATTCAGACGGCCTGCAATACCAAGGCAGCGGCGTGCATACGGCAGAGGGCGCCGCCGTCGCCACCGAGGCGGTGGAATCGCACGGCAGGCCGCAGTCGCTCAACTTAACCCTGCCGCCACTGGCCACGGTTTGGCTGTATTTGGACAAGGCGTAAAGTTTTTCAGACGGCCTGTGAATCCAAACAGATAAATAAACAGATATTTGAAGAGTTTAAGCCTAGTGAACACCCTTTCAGACGGCCTGCCATACCCGATGGGCGCTACCGTTCAAGCAAACGGCACCAATTTCGCGCTGTTTTCTTCGCACGCCGATAAGGTGGAGCTGTGCCTGTTTGATGACAACGGCGGCGAAACCCGTTTGCCGCTGCCCGCCCGAAGCGGCCATATCTGGCACGGTTTTGCCGAAGGCGTGGGCGAAGGGCAGCGTTACGGCTACCGTGTGTACGGCAGCGGCCATGCCGCGTCGGGGCTGTTTTTC
>JBHALY010000185.1:0-4798 GCA_041827905.1 Neisseria dentiae | reverse complement strand
GGCTTCTTCGTCGATGCCTTTCTGCACGTCTTCGATCAGGCTCAACACGTCGCCCATGCCGAGAATGCGGCTGGCGATGCGGTCGGGGTGGAACGGCTCGAGGCCGGTTACTTTTTCGCCGATACCGATGAATTTAATCGGCTTACCGGTTACCTGCCGCACCGACAAGGCCGCGCCGCCGCGCGAATCGCCGTCCATCTTGGTGAGAATCACGCCGGTCAGCGGCAGGGCTTCGTTAAAGGCTTGGGCGGTGTTCACCGCATCTTGGCCGAGCATGGCATCCACCACAAACAGGGTTTCGATAGGGTTAACCGCTGCATGGAGGGCTTTGATTTCGTTCATCATTTCTTCGTCAATCGCCAGGCGGCCGGCGGTATCGACCATCAATACGTCGTAGAAATGCTTTTTGGCATAGTCCACGGCCGCCTTGGCGATATCGACGGGCTTCTGGCTGGTGTCGGAAGGAAAGAAATCCACGCCCACTTGTTCGGCCAAAAGCTTCAGCTGTTCGATGGCGGCAGGGCGGTAAACGTCGGCGGAAACCACAAGGATTTTCTTTTTGTGGTCGTTTTTCAGCAGGCGCGACAGTTTGCCCACGGTGGTGGTTTTGCCCGCGCCCTGCAAACCGGCCATCAGCACCACGGCAGGCGGCGAAACGGCAAGGTTGAGCGTGCTGTTTTCTTTGCCCATCAATTCGATCAGGGCATCGTTTACCACGCCGATAAAGGCTTGGTCGGGCGTGAGGCTGCCGGTGATTTCGTGGCCGAGCGCTTTTTCTTTAACGTTGTTGATGAACTCTTTCACCACGGGCAGGGCAACGTCGGCCTCGAGCAGGGCCAGGCGCACTTCGCGCAAGGCTTCTTTAATATTGTCTTCGGTGAGCTTGGCTTGGCCGCGGATGTTTTTCAGTACATTGCCAAAGCGGCTGGTTAAGTTGTCTAACATGGGTGTCCTTAGAATCGGGGCGGGCGGCGGGGGCTTGAGGCCGTCTGAAAACGGCAAAACCGCATTAAAGTTTCAATAGGCGCCGCCGTTTTTGATAAAATCGGCTTATTTTACACCACACGCAGCTTCGTGAGTATGCGTGCAAAAGAAAGTTTGTCATGCCGATAGTATTGATTTGCCTGATGCTGCTGTATGCGGGAATGGCGGTGTTTGTGTGGCTGCACCACAAAAAACGCGACGATCAGCCTTATCCGCTGAAAACGGAATTGGCGGTGCTCGCCCCCGCACTGCTGTTGCAGGGCGCGGTGCTGTTTTTGCCCGTGCTGCACGACAAGGTGCTGGTGATGGGCTTCGGCTATTCGGTGAGCCTGATTGTGTGGCTGATGCTGATGATGTATTGCTTGGGCAGCTTCTTCTATAACCTGCGCGGGCTGCAATTGCTGCTCTACCCGTGTGCTGCGTTGTCGTTGCTGCTCGCGGCGGTGTTTCCCGGCAAATTTACCGGTTATCAAATCAGCGATTGGCCGTTTATGCTGCATGTAGGCGCATCGCTGCTGGCCTACGGCTTGTTCGGTATCGTAACTTTGCTGGCGGTATTGGTTTTGCTGTTGAACCGCAACCTGCACAAGAAAAAATTTTCGCCTTTGGTGTCTTTTCTGCCGCCCCTGCTGAGCCTTGAAAAACTGATGTTCCAAGGCATATGGGTGGGTTTTCTGCTGCTGACCTATTCCGTAATCAGCGGCACGTTTTTCGCCGAAGCCGTGTTCGGCAAACCGTTTGCGTTCACCCATAAATCAGTGTTCGGTATACTCTCATGGCTGATTTACGGCGGCCTGCTGTTGAAACACGGCATGACGGCATGGCGCGGCAAAAAAGCCGCCGTGTGGACGATCATCGGCTTCGTCAGCCTGATGCTGGCTTATGTGGGCAGTAAATTCGTGCTGGAAATCATACTGAACCGCTAGGGCGGAAGTTTTCAAAAGCGCAAATAAAACAGGCTGCCCTCAAAGCAGCCTGTTTTTGATAATGCCGGAAATTTCTCTCTATTTTATATATGCCTTTGTGTACTTGGCTTGGTGATGTAAATCACTCTATGTAACAGAATGTAATTCATTTAAATTGAAAGTGCAAGCACTCTAACCCATAAACAAGCACAAAAACGAGATATCGGCTAAAAACACGAAATTTTAAAATTTAAAGTTAACGGATAAAGATTTTACGGCATGAATGTGTAGTTGAGAGACGTTAATAAAATCTGACGTGAAGTCTTGGTAAAAATTGTCGGACACAAATACAGTTAAAGTTGTTAGAAAGGGTAGGGTTATTTGCATTTT
The DNA here is from genome assembly GCA_041827905.1 of Neisseria dentiae. Taxonomy (GTDB): domain Bacteria; phylum Pseudomonadota; class Gammaproteobacteria; order Burkholderiales; family Neisseriaceae; genus Neisseria; species Neisseria dentiae_B. The sequence goes on along the minus strand of JBHALY010000185.1, from coordinate 2,519 downwards.
TATGCGGAACAACTTTGGTTGTTGTTGAAGTGATTGCTTGGCTGTTTTTGACGTTATTTATTAAAGAAATAGGTTTTATGAGGAAAGAAACGGAAAGTGTAAACAACAATCAGGGGTTTCCTGCATTGTTCAGGCCGTCTGAAAATATTTTTCAGACGGCCTGTGTCGTTTAAACGGCTAAACCCGTTAAGCCTCTTTGCTATCGGCCGCTTTCTGGCGCAGACGCAGGCTTAATTCGCGCAGCTGTTTGTCGTCCACCGCATTGGGGGCGTTGGTGAGCAGGCATTGTGCACGCTGGGTTTTCGGGAAAGCGATCACGTCACGGATGGATTCGGCGCCGGTCATCAGCGTAACCAAACGGTCGAGGCCGAACGCCAAACCGCCGTGCGGGGGGGCGCCGTATTTCAGGTTATCCAGCAGGAAGCCGAATTTGTTTTGCTGCTCTTCGGGAGTGATTTTCAGCGCGGCAAACACTTTTTCCTGAATGTCGGCGCGGTGGATACGGATGGAGCCGCCGCCGATTTCCCAGCCGTTGAGCACCATATCGTAGGCGCGTGCGAGGCAGTTTTCAGGGTCGCTTTCCATCAGGTCTTCGTGGCCGGGTTTGGGCGAGGTAAAGGGGTGGTGCATGGCGGCGTAGCGGTCGTTTTCTTCGTCGTATTCGAACATCGGGAAATCCACCACCCACAGCGGGCGCCATTCGTCGGTAAAGTAGCCGTTTTCGGCACCGTGCTCGTGGCCGATTTTGATGCGCAGCGCGCCGATGGCTTCATTGACAATCTTGGCTTTGTCGGCGCCGAAGAAGATGATGTCGCCGTTTTGCGCGCCGGTTTTGGCGATGATTTCTTTCAGGGCGTTTTCAGACAGGAATTTCACAATCGGTGATTGCAGGCCGCTGTCTTCGCCGTTGGAAAGGTTGGTAACGTCGTTCACTTTGATGTAGGCCAAGCCTTTGGCGCCGTAGATGCCGACGAATTTGGTGTATTCGTCGATGTCTTTGCGGGAAAGTTTGGCGCCGCCGGGCACGCGCAGGGCGACCACGCGGCCGCCTTTCATGTCGGCGGCGGCTCGGAACACTTTGAATTCTTCCGATTTCATCAAGTCGGTCAGCTCGGTGAATTTCAGGCTCACGCGCATATCGGGTTTGTCGGAGCCGTAGTAGAACATGGCTTCGCGGTATTCCATGCGCGGGAAATCAGCCAATTCCACGCCCAAGGCATCTTTAAACACCTGTTTGGCCATGCCTTCGGTGATGTCCATAATTTCGTTTTCGCTTAAAAACGAGGTTTCGATATCGATTTGGGTAAATTCGGGCTGGCGGTCGGCGCGCAAATCTTCGTCGCGGAAGCATTTGGTGATTTGGTAGTAGCGGTCGAAACCGGCCACCATCAACAGTTGTTTGAACAGTTGCGGCGATTGCGGCAGCGCGAAAAATTCGCCCGGATGCACGCGGCTGGGCACGAGATAGTCGCGCGCGCCTTCGGGGGTGGAACGGGTGAGCATCGGCGTTTCGATGTCGATAAAGCCTTGTGCGTCGAGATAGCGGCGCACGCCCATCGCCACTTGGTAGCGCAGGCGCAGGTTGCGCTGCATGGTGGGACGGCGCAAATCGATAACGCGGTTGGTTAAGCGCACGTTTTCGCTCAGGTTTTCGTCGTCGATTTGGAACGGCGGCGTGGCGGCGGCGTTGAGTACTTCGATTTCTTTGGCGAGAATCTCAATTTTGCCGGAAATCATTTTATCGTTGGTGGTGCCTTCGGGGCGGTTGCGCACGCGGCCGGTGATGCTCAAAACGTATTCGTTGCGTGCGGAGTCGGCGGTTTGGAAGGCTTCGGGAGTGTCCGGGTCAACCACCACCTGCACGATGCCTTCGCGGTCGCGCAGGTCGATAAAAATCACGCCGCCATGGTCGCGCCGGCGGTGCGCCCAGCCTTTGACGGTTACGGTTTGGTCTAGGTATTGCTCGTTAATCAAGCCACAATAATTGGTACGCATAAATAAAACCTTCGGTTTGTTTTCGTTTGATTTTCTGACAAATGTGTTGAACGGTATCGGCAGGCCGTCTGAAAAGGTTTTTGTTTTTTCAGACGGCCTGCAATAAAAATATTGCCTTGCGCTTATTCTTGCCCTTCGGGGTTTTCAGACGGCCTCTGTGCATCGGGCAGGGTTTTTACCGGCAGATCGTCCGGCATTACCATGCCCAGCGAAATCACATATTTGAGTGCGTCGTCCACGCTCATATCCAGCTCGCGCACGTCGCTTTTTTTCACCATCACATAGTAGCCGCCGGTAGGGTTGGGCGTGGTCGGCACATAAACGGAAAGGTATTCTTCGCCGTTATCGAGGCTGCGCGCCACCGCGCCCGCCAAACTGCCCGACACGAAAGCGATGGTCCAGATGCCCGGTTGCGGAAACGGCACCAACACGGGGGTTTTGAACGAACGGCTGTTGTCGGACAACAGCGATTCGGAAACCTTTTTCACGCTGGAATAAATCGACTTCACCACGGGAATGCGGCC
>JBHALY010000184.1:0-14275 GCA_041827905.1 Neisseria dentiae | reverse complement strand
TCATTCCCTCTCCCGTGGGAGAGGGTTAGGGAGAGGGCTTAGCGTATTTTAACCAACCGTTTTTTTAAGCGGCAGGCATTGACCCTCTCCCCAGCCCTCCCCACGGGGGAGGGAGTGCGGTTGCCGTTGGGTTTCGAATAACTGACAACACCATACGTTTGGGTTTATTAGCGCTGCAAATATTAGGCTGATTAACTATATGGGCTTTTGTACAAAAACCGCAGGCCGTCTGAAAATATTTTCAGACGGCCTGCGGTTTCAGCTTTCAAGCAAAGAAGCTGCAAAAACCTCTGCCTAATGCGCGTGTTTCACACCGTGGTTATGGGCGTTGCCGTCGGCTTTTGGCGCAGTGTTCACGTCAACGGTAACGGTTTGCGGTTTGGCGTGTTTGAACTGCAAAGTAACCGGCACTTTGTCGCCCTGCTTCAACTGCTTTTTCAAGCCCATAAACATGATGTGGTAGCTGCCGGGCTTCAGCGCCGTGGTTTGGCCGGCTTTCAACGGTATGCCGCCCGCCACTTCTCGCATACGCATCACGCCGTTGTCGTTCACATGCGTGTGTACTTCCACTTTATCGGCCACCGGGCTGCTGCCGCCGATTAAAAAATCGTCTTGGGCAGTGCCGTTTTTGATGTTCATAAATGCGCCGCCCATGCTCATGCCTTCTACGGTGGCACGCGCCCACGGTTGTTCTACCGTGATGCCGGCGGCCGCTACGCTCTGGCAGAAAGCGGCCAGCATCAGCGCACCTAACAGTTTTTTCATGGTTTGCTCCTTATTGCCGTTAAAAATCAAAAAAGCTTTTGCCGCATTATGCATTCAAAGGCCGTCTGAAAACTTGATTAAGGTCAGGGAGTGTCGTCAGAAGGCTTGTTGAGCGGTTTTTTGAGAAAAAATCCGCAGATGCCAGGCAAAAAGCACAGCAAGATTGAACATCTTGCGAGCATTTTAGCTTCGCAAGTCCGCTACGCTGCCTAACGCCGCAGATGCGGATTTTAACCAAAAATACCGCCGCAACGCGGTCGACGACACTCCCTAAATCGGTTTAAAAAAGATTAAGGCCGTATTCGCGCCAAAGCGACATAAACCACAGCAGCGCCAGCAGCAGCAGCGCCAGCATCTGCGCGGCCGAGCCTGCGTCTTTGGCGCGTTTGGCCAGCTCATGCCGTGCGGTGGAGGTGTGGTCGACGGCGGCTTCGATGGCGGTATTAAACAGCTCGACGATCAGCGACAAAAACGATGCGAATATCAGCATCATGCGGGTGGCGGGGCCGAAATCGAGAATGAATGCCAGCGCAACCAGCAAGATATTCAGCCACACCAATTGGCGGAACGCGCTTTCGTGGCGGTAGGCCGCGCTGAGGCCGTCGCGCGAGTAGCCCGCGGCGTTGATGATGCGCGAGATGCCGCGCCTGCCTTTCATTTTGTCTGCATAGTTCCGGTCGGTCATGGCGTTATCCTTTCAGACGGCCTTACGGTTTTGCCCATGCCGCAACGGCATCGGCGAACATGGCGGCCACATCGAAGCCTTTCTGCTTCATGATTTCCTGAAAACCGGTGGGGCTGGTTACGTTGACTTCGGTGAGGCAGTCGCCGATAACGTCCAAGCCTGCCAGCAAAATGCCGCGGCGTTTCAATTCGGGCGCGAGGGTTTCGGCGATTTCGCGGTCGCGCGCGGAAAGCTCCTGCGCCACGCCGCGCCCACCGGCGGCCAGGTTGCCGCGCGTTTCGCCGTTTTGCGGGATACGCGCCAGCGCAAACGGCACCACTTCGCCGCCAATCACCAACACGCGTTTGTCGCCGTGCACGATTTCGGGAATATAACGCTGCGCCATAATGGTGCGCGTGTCGAGCTGCATCAGGGTTTCGAGTATGCTGCCGATGTTGGGGTCGGCGCCGGTAAGGCGGAAGATGCCCATGCCGCCCATGCCGTCGAGCGGTTTTACGATGATGTCGCCGTGTTCTTGCAGAAAGGCGCGCACGTCGGCGGCGCGGGTGCTCACCAGCGTGGGCGCGGTAAAGCGGCCGAAATTCAGAATCGCCAGTTTTTCGTTGAAATCGCGCATGGCCTGCCCGCTGTTGAACACTTTCGCGCCCTGCCCTTCGGCCAGCGTGAGCAGTTGGGTGGCGTAGAGATACTGCATATCGAAAGGCGGATCGGTGCGCATAATCACGGCGTCGAAATCTTTCAAGGCCGTCTGAATTTTTTCTTCTGCCCTGAACCATTCGTGGTCGTAATCGCTTTTCGCGCCGACAAACTCAAACGGTGCGGCCTGCGCGGCCACCATGCCGTTTTGCACCGAAAGCTCGCTGCTCAGTGTATGAAACAGCGCCCAGCCGCGTGCAGCCATTTCGCGCATCATGGCGTAGGTGGTGTCTTTATAGGTTTTAAACGTTGCCAACGGGTCGGCGATAAATAAGATTTTCATAAATTTCCTTTTGAATCGTGCCAATCATACACCCTGAGACCTTTGCAAAACAGCCATCTGCGGCGCATTTCTGCGTTGTGCGTTTATGCCCTTTAGGGTACTGCTCGCTCGCTTGCCTATCTGCTTGATATGTCTGCGCTTGCTGCGCTGCTACGCCTTGAACTGCATCCACATCTGACGGTTTTGCAAAGGTCTCACGTTATAGGTTAAGGCCGTCTGAAAAATGCCGCTGCGGCTTCAGACGGCCGCGATAGTGTTTCCTTACACCTGCCAATCCACCGCGCCCAACCCGTGTTGCTGCAAATAAGCGTTGGCCTGCGAAAAATGGCGGCAGCCGAAAAAGCCGCGGTAAGCCGACAGCGGCGACGGATGCGGCGCGCTCAACACCAAATGGCGGCTGCGGTCGATAAACGCGCCTTTCTTCTGCGCGTGGCTGCCCCACAGCATAAACACCACGTTGCGGCGGTGTTCGTTCAATTGCGCAATCACACGGTCGGTAAACTGCTCCCAGCCCAGCGCGGCATGGGAATGCGCCTGATGCGCGCGCACGGTGAGCACGGTGTTGAGCAGCAGCACGCCCTGGTCCGCCCAATGTTGCAGATAACCGTGATTGGGAATGTGAAAGCCCTCGATATCGGTTGCCAGCTCTTTATAAATATTTACCAGCGACGGCGGAATATCCACTTCGGGGCGCACCGAAAATGCCAGCCCGTGCGCCTGCCCCGCGCCGTGGTAAGGGTCTTGCCCCAGAATCACCACCTTCACTTGGCCGAACTCGGTAGCTTTAAATGCATTAAACACATCGGCCGCCGGCGGATACACCGTCTGCCCGCTTGCGCGTTCGGCTTTAACGGTGTTTAAAATATTTTGGAAATAAGGCTGCTGCTTCTCCGCGCCGAGGGCGTCGTGCCAAGTTTGCATAAACTGCTCCGTAAACGGTGTGAACGAACCGTGCCATTATATAAGAAAGGCCGTCTGAAATGTTTCAGACGGCCTTACCGCACCAAGCGATAGGCTATATAATCGCGGCCTGACTATATTTTTTCCGCTTTGCCATGCTTAAATTCACCCTGCACAAAACCGACGGCCATGCCCGCCGCGGCACGCTCGAACTCAACCACGGCACCATCGAAACCCCCGTATTCATGCCCGTAGGCACCTACGGCTCGGTCAAAGCGATGACGCCGCAAAACCTGCACGACATCAAAGCGCAGATTATCCTCGGCAACACCTACCATTTATGGCTGCGCCCCGGGCTGGAAGTAATCGAGCAATTCGGCGGCCTGCACCGGTTTATCGGTTGGGACAAACCCATTCTCACCGACTCGGGCGGTTTCCAAGTGTTTTCGCTCTCCGATATGCGCAAACTTACCGAAGAAGGCTGTACCTTCAAAAGCCCGATTAACGGCGACAAACTGTTTTTATCGCCCGAAATCTCGATGAAAATCCAAACCGTGCTCAACTCCGACATCGTGATGCAGCTCGACGAATGCACGCCCGGCGAAGCCCCGCACGAGCAGGCGAAAAAATCGCTGCAAATGAGCCTGCGCTGGGCGGAGCGCTCGAAAAAAGCCTTTGAAGATTTGAACAACCCCAACGCCCTCTTCGGCATCGTGCAGGGCGCGATGTATGAAGATCTGCGCGAAGAATCACTGCGCGGGCTGGAGCAGTTCGACTTTCCCGGGCTGGCCATCGGCGGCCTCTCCGTGGGCGAACCCAAGCCCGAAATGTACCGTATGCTGCGCGCCGTCGGCCCGATGCTGCCCGCGCACAAACCGCATTATCTGATGGGCGTGGGTACGCCCGAAGATTTGGTATACGGCGTGGCGCACGGCGTGGATATGTTCGACTGCGTGATGCCCACCCGCAACGCCCGCAACGGCTGGCTGTTCACCCGCTTCGGCGACATCAAGATCAAAAACGCCAAACACAAACACGACACACGCCCGCTCGACGAAACCTGCACCTGCTACGCCTGCAAAAACTTCAGCCGCGCCTATCTTTATCATTTGCACAAAGCCAGCGAAATTCTCGGCGCGCAACTGAACACCATCCACAACCTGCATTTTTATCAGGTGATTATGGCCGAAATGCGCGAAGCCATCGAACAGGGCAGGTTTGCCGACTGGCAGGCGCAGTTCCACGAAAACCGCGCGCGCGGCACGGATTGAAAATTTGCCGGCTTTAAACCGAGGAAATCCGGTGCAAACCAAATTGCTTTCATTTATTTTAGGTATCGCGATGATGCGGGCGGCTTTTACCGATGTGCTTATCGACGTGCGCTCGCCAGAAGAATACGCCCGATCGCATATCAAAAACGCCGTGCTTATGCCCGTGGATACGGTGAAAAACAGTATTACCGCCGTTGCGCCCGATAAAGCGGAAACGGTTTATATCTATTGCCGCAGCGGCAACCGCGCCGAAAATGCGCGCAAAACGCTGCTTTCAATGGGCTATACCGATGTGAAAAACTTGGGCGGTTTGGAAGATGCCCGTGTGTTCCTTCAGAAACACCCCAAAACAGCCGCCGCAATCCGGAAACCGAAATAAGGCCGGCCAACGCCGTACCGGTTTTTTTAGTGATTTCATTATGATGACCAGATAAAGCGTAACAAACAACCCAACCTTTTCCAAATAACAACAGGCCGTCTGAAAAACTTTCAGACGGCCTGTTAACACAAACAACCGCTTTATTTCTTGCGTTGCGGCGGCAAATCGGTGCACACGCCCAGCGCCACTTCGGCGGCAAGGCCGATGGTTTCGCCTAAGGTCGGGTGCGGGTGGATGGTTTTGCCGATATCGGTTGCATCGCAGCCCATTTCGATGGCCAGGCAGATTTCGCCGATCATGTCGCCGCCGTTGGGGCCGACGATACCGCCGCCGATGATGCGGCCGGTTTCGGCATCGAAAATCAGCTTGGTAAAGCCTTGGTCGCAGCCGTTGGCAATGGCGCGGCCGGAAGCGGCCCACGGGAAGTTGGCTTTGGTGATTTTGATGCCCTGCTCTTTGGCCGAAGTTTCGGTTACGCCCACCCACGCCACTTCGGGAGCGGTGTAGGCCACGCCGGGAATCACGCGGGCGTCGAAATAGGCTTTGTGGCCGGCGCAGTTTTCGGCGGCAACGTGGCCTTCGTGCACGGCTTTATGCGCCAGCATGGGCTGGCCGACGATGTCGCCGATGGCGTAGATGTGCGGCACATTGGTGCGCATTTGTTTGTCCACTTCGATGAAGCCGCGCTCGGTAACGGCCACGCCGGCGTTTTCGGCACCGATTAATTTGCCGTTGGGCGCACGGCCTGCGGCCACCAGCACCACGTCGTAGCGTTGCGGCTCTTTGGGTGCGTTGGCGCCTTCGAAGGTAACGTAAACGCCGTCTTCTTTCGGCTCCACCGCCACGGTTTTGGTGTTGACCATGATGTTGTCGAAGCGGTATTCGTTCTGCTTCTGCCACACTTTCACCAAGTCGCGGTCGGCGCCCTGCATCAGGCCGTCCATCATTTCGACCACGTCTAAACGCGTGCCCAGCGTGCTGTACACCGTGCCCATTTCGAGGCCGATGATGCCGCCGCCGATAATCAGCATTTTGCCCGGTACCGATTTGAGGGCGAGCGCGCCGGTTGAGTCGATGATGCGCGGGTCTTCCGGAATAAACGGCAGGTTCACCACGCGGCTGCCGGCGGCGATGATGGCGTTTTTAAACGCAACGGTTTGTTTTTCGCCGGTTTCGTCTTTACCGCTGCCGGTGGTCAGCGCCACTTCCATGTGGTTGGGGCCGACGAATTTGCCGTTGCCGCGGATCACGTCGACTTTGCGCATTTTCGCCATGCCGGCCAAACCGCCGGTGAGTTTGCCGATCACTTTTTCTTTGTAGGTGCGCAGCATATCGATATCCAGCTCAGGCTCAGGATATTTGATGCCGTTGGCGGCCAGATGGCGCACTTCGTCGATTACGTTGGCGTTGTGCAGCAGGGCTTTGGAGGGAATACAGCCCACGTTCAGGCACACGCCGCCCAAAGTGGCGTAACGCTCGACGATGGCGACTTTCAAGCCTTCGTCGGCTGCGGCAAACGCGGCGGAATAACCGCCGGGGCCGCCGCCCAACACCACTACGTCGTATTCGGCATCGGCCTTGCCGCTGAATTGTGCGGCCTGCGGCGCGGCGGATTTGGGGGCTTGCTGCTGCGCGGGTGCCGCTTCGGCTTTCGGTGCTTCGGCTTTGGGTTCGGCTTTGGGCGCTTCTGCGGCGGCGGCTTCAATCACGGCAATCACGCCGCCTTCCGAGATTTTGTCGCCCACTTTCACTTTCACTTCTTTCACCACGCCGGCGGCGTCGGCCGGCACGTCCATCGTGGCTTTGTCGGTTTCCAGCGTAACCAGTGTGTCTTCAACCGCCACGGTGTCGCCCGCTTTGATTTCTACGGCGATGATATCCACATTTTCGTGGCCGCCGATATCGGGCACTTTTAATTCGATTAAGCTCATTTTGAACCTTTCTTTCAAAAACGGCCTGATTCAAGGCAGGCCGTCTGAAAAATCATGCGGCAGATCGGGCATTTCGCCTTCTGCGGCCTTTTGTGTTTTCTTTTCAGACGGCCTTCAAAGGTTTTGTGCAGGCCGTCTGAAAAACCTTACAGCACCACGCGGCGGAAATCTTTCAGCAGGTTGGCGATATACACGGTAAAGCGCATACCGGCCGCGCCGTCGATTACGCGGTGGTCGAACGACAGGCTCAGCGGGCACATTAAGCGCGGCTGGAATTCTTTGCCGTTCCAAACGGGCTTCATCTGCGATTTGCACACGCCCAAAATGGCCACTTCGGGAGCGTTCACAATCGGGGTGAAGCTGGTGCCGCCGATGCCGCCCAAGCTCGAAATGGTGAAGGTTGCGCCCTGCATTTCGTTGGGTTTGAGCTTGCCGTCACGGGCTTTTTTGCTCAGCTCGGTCAGCTCTTGCGAAATTTCTTTCAAGCCTTTTTTGTCGGCGTCTTTAATCACCGGCACCACCAAACCGTTGGGGGTGTCGGCGGCAAAACCGATGTTGTAGAACTTTTTCAACACCAGATTATCGCCGTCGAGTGAAGAATTGAACTCGGGGAAGGCTTTGAGCGCCACCACCGATGCTTTGATTACAAATGCCAGCGGCGACAGTTTCAGGCCTTCGCGCTCCCACTCTTTGTTGAGCTGCTGGCGGAAAGCTTCCAAGTCGGTCATGTCGGCTTCGTCGTTCACGGTAACGTGGGGAATCATCACCCAGTTACGGGAAAGGTTTTGACCGGAAATTTTCTTGATGCGCGACAGCGGCACGGTTTCGATTTCGCCGAATTTGCTGAAATCGATTTTCGGCCACGGCAGCAGGTCGAGGCCGCCGCCGAGCGACGGTGCTGCGGTTGCCTTAACCGGAGCCGCTTGGCCGGCACCGCCCTGCAAGGCGGCTTTCACAAAGGCTTTGATGTCGTCTCCGACAATGCGGCCTTTTTCGCCGCTGCCTTTTACCAAACCCAAATCCACGCCCAGTTCGCGCGCCAGTTTGCGTGCGGAGGGGCCTGCGTGCGCTTTAGCGAATGCGGCTTCATTGATGGGCGTGTTGCCGAATGCGGCTACGGGCGCGCCAGACGCGGCGGGGGCTGCTGCGGGTTTCGCTGCGGCAGGCGCCTGCGGGGCGGGAGCGGCTTTCGGCGCTTCTGCTGCGGGTGCGGCAGGCGCGGGAGCTGCTGCGGCTTGGCCTGCGGTTTCTACTTCGATAATCTGCGTGCCTTGCGAAACTTTGTCGCCCACTTTCACATAAACGGCCTTCACCACACCGGCAGCGGTGCTGGGCACGTCCATAGTGGCTTTATCGGTTTCCAGCGTAATCAGCGTGTCGTCGGCGGCAACGGTGTCGCCCACTTTCACTTCCACGGCAATCACGTCCACATTATTGTGGCCGCCGATGTCGGGCACTTCCACTTTAACGGTTGCGCCGCCTGCTTGTGCGGCGGGGGCGGGAGCGGCCGTTTGGGCGGTAGCGGCGGCTGCGGCAGGGGCAGCCTCGGGGGCTTTTTCTGCCGGAGCAGGCGCGGCTGCGGCACCGGCAGCTTCCACCAGCACGATTACGCTGCCTTCCGACACTTTATCGCCCACTTTCACTTTCACTTCTTTCACCACACCTGCTGCATCGGCCGGCACGTCCATGGTGGCTTTGTCGGTTTCCAGCGTGATCAGCGTGTCGTCGACGGCGATGGTGTCGCCCGCTTTCACTTCAACGGCAATCACATCCACATCGCTGTGGCCGCCGATATCGGGTACTTTGATTTCTACGATCTGACTCATCGTAATACTCCTTTATCAACCGCAGTTTGATCGCTGCGGTTTGAATGTTTCAAATGTCTGCCAATCTTTTCAGACGGCCTGAACAGCAGGCCGTCTGAAAAACGGCATCAGCGTTTCCAACTCGGTGCGGTGTCGGTTTTAATGCCGTATTTTTCGATGGCTTGCTGCACGACGGCTTTTTCAACCTTGCCTTGGTCGGCCAGCGCGCTCAGGGCGGCTACGGCAACATGGCGGCTGTCAACCTCGAAGAAGTCGCGCAGGTTGGCGCGGCTGTCGCTGCGGCCGAAACCGTCGGTGCCCAAAACGTGGTAATCGTTGGGGATATAGGCGCGGATGCGGTCGGCAAAGCTGCGGATATAGTCGGTGGAAGCAATCACCGGGCCTTCGCGGCCTTGCAGCTGGCTGGTTACGAAAGGCAGTTTGTTTTCTTCCAGCGGGTGCAGGCGGTTGTAGCGTTCCACTTCGATGGCGTCGCGGTGCAGCAGGTTGAACGACGGGCAAGACCAAATATCGGCTTCCACGCCGAAATCGGCTTTGAGCATATCGGCGGCTTTGATCACTTCGTTCAGAATCACGCCCGAACCCATCAGCTGCACTTTCTTGTCGCCTTTGCCGCCTTCGCGCAGCAGATACATGCCTTTGATGATTTCTTCTTCGATGCCTTTACGCTGCGGCATGGCCGGATGGGCATAGTTTTCGTTCATCACAGTGAGATAGTAGAACACGTCTTCCTGCTCCACATACATACGGCGCAGGCCGTCTGCAATGATCACCGCCAACTCGTATTGGAAAGTGGGGTCGTAAGAGAGGCAGTTGGGAATCAGGTCGGCCTGAATGTGGCTGTGGCCGTCTTCGTGCTGCAAACCTTCGCCGTTAAGCGTGGTGCGGCCTGCGGTGCCGCCCACCAGGAAGCCGCGCGCGTGCATATCGCCCGCAGCCCAAGCCAAATCGCCCACGCGTTGGAAACCGAACATCGAATAGTAGATGTAGAACGGAATCATGGGGAAACGGTTATTCGCATAGCTGGTGGCGGCGGCGATCCAGTCGGCCATTGCGCCCGGCTCGTTGATGCCTTCCTGAAGAATCTGGCCGTCGACCGATTCTTTGTAGAACATCAATTGGTCTTTATCCTGCGGGGTGTATTGCTGGCCTTTCGGGTTCCAGATGCCGTATTGGCGGAACAGGCCTTCCATACCGAACGTGCGGCTCTCGTCGGGCACGATGGGCACGATGCGTTTGCCGATTTGTTTGTCTTTCAACAAGGTGGAAAGAATGCGCACAAACGCCATGGTGGTGGAAAACTCGCGCTCGCCGCTCGATTGCAGCTGCGTGTCGAACGCTTCCAAGCTCGGCACAGGAACGGCTTCGGTGTTGGGGTTGCGCTGCGGCAGATAACCGCCCAAAGCTTTGCGGCGCTCGCGCAGGTAGCGCATTTCTTCGCTGTCTTCGGGGAAGCGGTAATAAGGCAGGTTGCCGCTGTCGATTTGCTCGTCGGTTACGGGAATACCGAAACGGGTTCGGAATTTTTTCAGCGATTCCACATCCATTTTCTTGGCTTGGTGGGCGGTATTCTGGCCTTCGCCCGACGCGCCCATACCATAGCCTTTAATGGTTTTCGCCAAAATCAGGGTAGGACGGCCTTGCGGGTTGTTCACCGCTTCGTAATAAGCCGCATACACTTTATGCGGGTCGTGGCCGCCGCGGTTGAGTGCGAAAATTTCCGCATCGGTCATACTGGCAACCATGGCCTTCAATTCGGGCGTGTTGAAGAAGTGTTCGCGTACATAGGCGCCGTCTTTCGATTTATAGGTTTGGTAGTCGCCGTCAACCACTTCGTTCATGCGCTGTTTCAGGGCATTGGTGGTATCGGCTGCCAGCAGGTTGTCCCAACGGCCGCCCCAAATCACTTTCAGCACGTTCCAGCCGGCACCGCGGAAGTTGCCTTCCAGCTCCTGAATGATTTTGCCGTTGCCGCGCACGGGGCCGTCGAGGCGTTGAAGGTTACAGTTGATCACGAAAATCAGATTGTCCAAGCCTTCGCGGGCGGCCAAAGAAATCGCGCCCTGGCTTTCCGGCTCGTCCATTTCGCCGTCGCCGCAGAACACCCACACTTTGCGGCCTTTGGTTTTGGTTAAACCGCGCGATTCGAGATATTTCAGGAAGCGCGCCTGATAAATCGCCATCAGCGGGCCTAAGCCCATAGACACGGTGGGGAACTGCCAGAAATCGGGCATCAGGTGCGGGTGGGGGTAAGAAGACAAACCCTTGCCTTCGACTTCTTGGCGGAAATTATCAAGCTGCTCTTCGGTCAAACGGCCTTCCACAAATGCGCGGGCATAAATGCCGGGAGCAGAGTGGCCTTGGATAAACACCATATCGCCCTCTTCGCCATCGCCTTTGGCGCGCCAGAAGTGGTTGAAACCCACATCGTATAACGTAGCGGCAGACTGGAAAGAAGCGATGTGACCGCCCAGTTCCAAATCCTTTTTACCCGCGCGCAGCACCATTGCCGCCGCATTCCAGCGGATAATCGAGCGGATGCGGTGCTCCAGCTCGTGATCGCCCGGCGACTTCTGCTCTTTGCCCACGGGAATGGTGTTCAAATAAGCGGTGGTGGCGTCGAACGGCATATGCACGCCGCGGCGGCGGGTATATTTGACCAGTTGCTCCAGCAGGAAATGCGCGCGCGCTTCGCCCTCGCTTTCCAGCACCGAGCTTAACGCATCCAGCCATTCCTGGGTTTCAATCGGGTCAACATCTTGAATTTGGGTGGACATATTTATCCCTTCTGTTGAGTGTAAGAATCGGCCTTTTCAGACGGCCTTTCCGTTTTCGTTTATGAAAACCCTGCGTTTGCCGCTTATCGGCGCAAACACGCGGGTAACCTGCAACGCCTGCACGCCGCCGGCCTAAGGCATTAATATATTAATACTTTAGCGGCAAACCGCCCGCATTCGGGCGGCGTTCGGACTGCGCCGCAATATCCATTGCTTAATGCAAAATCCTATCAGCAAACCGTGCCGCTGGCAAATTGCGCTGAATAAGCCTGCAACACTTCCGCGCATAATTTGCGCCTATTTTGTTCTTTATAGAAAAATATAGGTTAAAAACCGCCGGTTTATTTTCCTTTTTAATCAGTAAATGAACTAAAACGAATATTTTTACTGTGTAAAAAAACGTTGCGGCGGCTACAGGGGAAACAGGTTTTTCAATATGCCCGATTGAAAAAGCCGAACGGCAACAGCAGGCAGAATAGCAGAATATTGGCAAGCCCCGCCGAAATCTAAACGACGGGGCTTTTGCAAAATTCATACCGGTATTTAAAAACTCTGCGTCATGTCCGTGCATGGCGGCGTATAAGTTTTTCAGACGGCCTGAACGAATGCGGCAAAAGTTGCAGCTTGTTTCAAACCGGCGCCGTCAATCCGCTTGCGGCGGCGGATTGAAAAACGCCAGCAAGCGGCTGCCGCCCTGCTTCAGGGCTTCGAGGAAAATCGCCACCTCGCGTTCCTGCGCTTCGGGATAGCTCACGGTAAACAGCCAGCCTTCCTTCATCAGCGTGTAGTTGACGCCCAAACCGCCCGCTGAAGTGGGGGCGAAGGCGAAATTGACGGTTACGGCATCGTCGCCCAAGGTTGAAGTGGAAAGGAAATCGGTGCAGAAGGTTTGGTAACCCGCACTTTTGAAAAAGGCCGGCAGGCGGCTGCTTTTGCGTTTGGCCATCAGTTGCAGGCCGAGCAGGTGGCGGTTGGCGCCCTGCCCCATCTTGGCGGACTTTACCCGCGCTTTGTGTTCGGCCAGCGCGGCATCGAGCAGAGCCTGAACAGGTTTTTCCTGTAACAGCGAGGCTACAAATGCGAGCGACTCTTCCGACACGGGGCGCACGCATTCGGTGCGGCCGTGGGCGAAATGGCTTGCGTCCACCGCTTCGTAGGTGTTGCGGATATCGCCGTAGGTGGTTAATTGGGCGTATTGCAGCAGAAACTGCATCAGCGCATCATGGCTCACGCCTTTGGGCACACTGCCGCCGTTGAACGGGATAACGGCACTTTTTACGCGCATTTTACGGGCTTTGGCGGCGTAATCCTGCTGCCATTGCGGCCAGCTTTTCTTTTGCGCGGGCGTTAAATGCCAAGCATGGCGGCTGATGGCGGGGGCGGTTTTCCGGCCTTTGGCGCCGTTTTTTTCCGCCGCCAGCGTAACGATGCCTTTTAATGCGCCGCCGTCTTCCCATGTGTGTTCGCAATGCAGAAACAGGCGGCCGGTGGCGGTGTTGTAACAGAAGGTGGTCGGCTTGTAGCACCAGATGTTTTGCTGCGGCGCAAACGTGGCACGCGCCAAATCTTCGTCGGCACTCAGGTTTTCTTCGCGGTAAATGCTGATGTGGAACAGGTCGGTTTCGAGATAATCGGCCAGCTCGGTGTTGTCGTCTTTGCTGCGCAGGGCTTTATAGACGCGGGCGGTTTGGTTGCCGCCGAGATAACACGGCACGGCCACGGGGAACGGGTTTTCGGCGGTGTCGGCCAGAATTTGGGCGATTGCCTGCTGGAAAGTGTCGGGGTGATAGGCTTCGTGGTTATCGTCGAGCGCGGTAATACGGTAATAAAAACCGTTGTGCAGCACGCCGATGTGCCGGCTCCGAGTGTCGGCAATACGGAAAGTGTCGCAGCCGTTTTGCGGCACCCGCGCCGCGCCGCGCAGAATCTGCCATTGCGCCATGCACACGGGTGTGCCTTGCGGCGTTTGGGGCGCGCTGATGCGACCGTGATGATAGTCGGCGCACACGGAGGCCAGCGCGGCGGCCCATCCGCCCAAATCTTTGCCGTGGATGCGGATATTGAAGCCGACATTGCTCGCCAAAGGCAGCGGCGTGCGGATTTTCAAATAGCTTTCCAGCCATGCGTCTATCAGCCAGCTTTTTTCCGATTGCCCGGCAAAATCCTGCAAGGCGGCTTGCAGACTGCGCGCGCTGCGGGCTTGGAACTGCCGCACGGAAGCGGTTGCGGCGGCATAGTCTTCGTCGTTAAGCAGCGGTTTCACCTGCTTGAGATAGCGGGTGCAGGTTTCGGCAAGGTCGGGCACGGGCAGCACGGGCTGTTGCGGCATGGTTTTCTCCTTTGGCATAAACGCATGATATTGAACGGATTGTAGCGGAAAGTAGTTATATTGGTAAGCCCGGTTTTTCTTAAAAACAACCTGCAAATGCTTTCAGACGGCATCAAAGGCCGTCTGAAACGTTAGGCAGAAATGAATTGGAGATAGATAATGAATTGGCGATGCGCTGCCCTGTTTTTATTTCGCGCAGCGGAAGCCCAGATTGTTCAGCACAAACTTGGCCTGCAAACTGGTGCGGATGCCGTAGCGCATAAAGGCGGCGTAGTCGCTCGGGTCGGCCGATCCTGCCGATGCACCGCTGCAAAACATATTGCTGCCGGCCGCCGAGGCGGAGGTGAGCAGGCTGCTGTTGAAATCTTCGGTCCATTCCCAAATCAGGCCGTGCATATCGTGAATGCCCCAATAATTGGGTTTGCTTTGGCCG
>JBHALY010000183.1:0-11515 GCA_041827905.1 Neisseria dentiae | reverse complement strand
GTTACGTTACATGAGAGCGGAGAACGACTACCTAAAGCACATGAAAGCCCTCAACGAAAAGGAAGGGGACGCCGCCAAAGCTGCGAAACCGTTCAAACGTTGAGGGCGAAACACCCGCTGAAATACCTGCTATACAGTGCCAACATTCCCAAAAGCAGCTTTCACTACCATATCGGCAAAGCCGATCCCGATGCGGCGGCCAAAACCGCAGTGAGTGAAGTCTATCGCCGACACAAAGGCCGCTACGGTCATCGGCGGATTGCCGCCGTATTGTCGTGGAACAAAAAGAAAGTGCAGCGCATTATGGGTTTGTTGGGGCTGAAAGCCAAAGTCCGCAGCAAAAAAGCCTACCGTCCGCAGGTAATAGGAGAGGCTTCGGACAATATTCTCAATCGTGAATTTACTGCCGGCAAACCGGCAGACAAATGGCTGACCGATGTGACGGAGTTCAAATGCACAGACGGGAAGCTGTACTTATCGCCGATATTGGATGTGTTTAATCGGGAGATTGTGGCCTATTCTTTAGGTCGCAGAGCAAACAGTGAAATGGTGGCGCAAATGCTGGAGAAAGCATTCGGCCGTCTGAAAGGCGAAACCCCGCTGCTGCATTCCGACCAGGGTGTGCTTTACCGGACAAATGATTATCGGGCGAAGCTGGCTAAGAACGGAATAGTGCAAAGTATGTCGCGCAAAGGCAATTGTTGGGACAATGCGCCGATGGAGAGTTTCTTCGGCACGCTGAAAACGGAGAGCTTCTATCAGGAAGGTGCGCTGTCGGTGGCGGAGCTGACAGAGGTTATAGATGATTACATACATTACTACAATCATGAACGGATTAGTTTAAACTTAAAAAAGCTGAGTCCTGTCGGCTACAGAACCCAGCTTGAAAAGGCTGTTTGAGAAAGGTTATTAACTTGTCCAAGTATTGGGGGACAGTTCAAAGGTTTCAGACGGCCTCAATATTTTTTAGACAGGCATATACAGTGAAACCACTTGTTTAATAACCGTTCCATCATACTCGGGTTTGAGTCGAGTATCTTGATTAACACACTTTTGAAATATCATTTTATTATCGAGATATATCTAATACAAAAACATCGATTAACCCTTTTAATTCATCGGGTACCTTGCTTTCAAGATCATGCTGTAATTCTGCCGCATTAGACATTCGATTTTTTCTTCCGGCTAATTCTACGTCTCGCCCAAACCAGTACACCAATAAAATTCCTTGGTTGTCTGCATTAGGATGAATGGTGTATTGACTAACCAATTGGTTTTCAATTGACGAATAAAGTTCTGTATGCCACTGACCTTTTGCTTCTACTACCAACAATCTCTGTTTATCATCAATGCGTTTGGAGCAAGTAAAATCGCAACGGTTATTGTCGCTCATCAAGTGCTCTAAATCGCAATCAATCCCATAGCGTTCCAATCTTAACCGCAAGCGTTCGCCAACAATTTGTGTAGCACGATTTTCTCCAACATGTTTACCGCCATTGTAAAAATTATCTTTGCTGGTAAATTCACTGCCATTCAAATCTGCTTGATACGCTGCCAATTCTTCCAAAATCAATTTTCGCATACCTTCCACACTAATAACATGATGATTTTCTAATAAATCAACTGTTTCTTTCATTGTCGGTACACTAATATTTTGAATTTTTTGCTGCTGAATATGATGAAATAATTGGCTTTTCAGCGTGGGGTAAAAATCCTTATATTTTTCATTTGCCAATAACCGTTTGAGTACAGGAATAGGATTGCCACTGCGCGAATCATTTATTTTATAAATCAAATCGCGCAATAAACGGTATGCTTTTTCTTCTCTTGGGCTACTGCTACCATATCTACTAGGTAAGTCTACCTTTTCCCATTTATCAATAAACGTATCCAACACAAGCTCAATTTTTTCTGCTGATAACACTACGTAATCATTGTTTCTCAAACTACCTATATCATTGTCTATTTTAAAAATTAAATTACTATCTTTCTGTAACCAATCCCAATAACTTTCATAACCTGAATCCAAAAAATAGAACGCTTGTAAATACCAGAATTCACGTTTTTGTTCCAATTCTGCATTATCTGTTTTGTTGGGATATTGTTTAGCCAAAGCGGCACATTTTTGTGCAATCAATGTTTTAAGTTGAACTAAATTTCCATGTAAGGCTGCTTGCTTGAATAATTCGGTATAAGCATATTCATGCATATCATCAAAGCGTTGTAACCATTCTAGTGATAAAGTTTTTTGGAATGGTTTGAAAATTTCATCATAAGATAACCAACCAACACACGAATGCTGGCATTGAGAATCTACTAATTGCGGCTCAATATAAGTTCGCAAAAATGATTCAATGCTTTCATCATTTGGGAAAAGAAGGCGATTGCATTCTGCCTGTAGTGCAGTTCGCTCTTCATTAGATACATTAAAATAATGCATATCCAAATGTGCCCGTAATGCCATTAACGCTTTTGGAGATAAGCGATTTAAATTTTGCTCACGTTTTAAAATTTCCAAACTGGATGCATAGAGGATTTTCTGGCTTATTGAATATTTTGATTCTCTTTTGAGCTGTGCTAATTCAGCCAAATCTGGAATGTGTGGTTCAATAAAATCAATGCAATTAAATAGCGATGTTCTGCCTAATTCTTTATCATCAAAACGTTCTTCTAACAGTTTTGAATCGTGTAAAACTAAGTCAGCAAAGAACTCTAAAAATCCCCAATGTTTACCATTTACCACTTGTTCATAATTTTCAAGTGCATATTGCATATTGCGCTTTTTGATATTTGCGTTTTTTCGTTGCCGTCTTTTTTCACGGTTTTTAAATTGCAAATTATCCGTATGTTGTTCCTTATCCCATTTTTTCCCTCGATACCAAGCCTTTAAAAAATTTGGTTTTTGCATAGCTTGTTGTCGCATATGATGGCGTAAAGGATTTTCTTTATTTTCTTTATTGTAATAATTATGCCCAGCACGAAAATATCGCCACAATTCAACATTATTTGTTTCAAAAGCCAAATCCACCAAATACCAATAATCTTGTGATTGCAAACGTAATCCAGCGTGCGCATACCAATCAAATTGATAATATGTTATTTGATGAATAGTTTCTCTCTCTATAACCTTTTCAAATGCCAGCTTTAAAATACCTTGTCGCAAGGCAATATTGTCTTGCAAAATCTGCATAGAGAGTGTTTTGCTGCTTGGGCTTTCGCGCAAAAAATGCAAATTTTTCATCCACGCCCAGATTTGTTCAGGATTGTATGGCTCTGATGTATGTTCAAAAAAGTTATCCAACAACATACTGATAATATTGCTTATGCCATGTCGGCAATCGCAATAGTATATTTTTTTGCCGCACGTACAAGATAAATCAGCAGATAATTGATTTAATAAAAACTCTACTGTCGGCAAGGGTAAAGTTTTAATGAATTGGCGGATAAAATAACGCTCGCCAATCACACGATGAAGCCCATATTTATCAGCAGGATACAACCTAGCACATTGGCGTAATAATTGTTCAAAATCGGCTGCCTGAAAAATATTAGGGGCACTTGCCATAATGATGGCAGCAATTTTCAGCGATTGGGTATCGCCGGCTTCTAGCAAAAATTGCCATTCATCTTTATGCGGGTAATCGGGAATTTCACACAGTAATTCTCCTGCTAATGTGCGAACAGACCAATCTTTTCTTTTCTCATCGGTATAGCGAACAATGTCTTGCAAAGATTTTGCCAATGCAGGCAAAATCGGTGAATCTACCAATAATTCCAGCAACAATCTTTGCAAATCTCCGTGCTCTTGCTTTGATAATAAATGGCAAACTTCTTCAACAGTATCCTCGTTAAAAAATCCAGATACGCTAAATGAACGCCATCTATCACTGCCACGGAAATATGGATTTTCAACATTGAGCTGTTTCAATTTCTGTAACAGTTTTCGTTTGGAAGTGGGTAGTAGCAAAGAGGGTTCGCCGTTGGCAATCACGGCGTATGGGTCTAACTCAATAAGCTTTTCTTGAATTTCTCTGTTTTCACTTAAAGCAGCCAACCAACCAACTAAACCACGCAAATCTTCACGCACCACACCGTTTGGCGCGATAACTGATAAGCATTGCGATAAGCGTAATGGATTGATTTCTTGGTTGATTCGTTCCAGCAAATTTTTGGCAGCACAATATTCCACCACAATTCGATGAATTGGGCGGTGGCGTTCTGTTTCATCGGCCGTCTGAAAAAATCGGGTATGCAAAATTTGCCGAATATCAGGGTTATCAACAATCGTTTCAATACGCGGAAACAATTCAGTTTCTGCTCTATCCGACAATGCCACACCTTCAGAGCCTGATAATAATAATTTGGCGAATAAATTTTCTATCAACGCTAATTTTTTCTGCTTTGACAATGTGTTGCTGTAGCTCGGATTTTCTTCTTCTGCCAAATAATTCATGGCACTTTCAAACGCGGCGCGTTTGGTTGTAAATTGCCCATTTTGTTCAGCATAAGCATCAGCAAATAATTTGAAAAACAAAGGATTGCCTAATAATAGGCTTAATTCAATGCGTTCGGCTGCCTGTAAAAATTGTTTGAAATCGAGTTCCGTGTGAAGATGTTGGAAAATTTGTGCCTGATCGGTTTCCGTAAATGCAGATAAATAGAAGATTTTTGCTGGTTGCCCCAGCATCTCTTCGCAAGCCTGCGTATGTTGCTCCAACCATTCGCCAGAACGACTGGATAAGATGATTTTTTCAGTCTGGCAATTTTGTACTTTATCAAGTAGTTGATAAATATCATTATTTTGATTTTTTGCCCATTCATCAAAACCATCAATAATCAATGTTTTGGTTTCATTGAGATTTGAGTTAGAAGCAAAAGCTCTTGCCGTATGTTTTTTTACCTTAGCTTGTTCAGCTAAATTATTTAATAAGCATGTCTTTCCTGCGCCAGGTTCTGCCAGCACAATAGTGAGTTTATGCTCGGACGTTAAGAGTTGATTTTGTTCAATCAATCTATCTTTATTTTCATTTTCGTATAGTTGGCGTGTTAGATAAAAAGTATTCATGGGTAAAACCAACAAAATTATTGAAATAATATTCTGGAAAGTGTGCCTTGGCACCCCGCTAAATTGTACCAAACGATGTTTGGCGTAGCTCTAAAAGGGTTTGATAACGTTGACATGTTGCATACCTCGAGCAAATTCATTCAAGCATATCACTATATTTGTTGATTTTGCTTCCTAAGCTCTTTTGGAGTTTATGGCTGCTTTTCAGACGGCCTTTTTCACACCTTCAGCGTATCCGCCACCGCTTTGAGGGCGGGCGAGATATTGCGGTGGGGATAATAAAGATACAGCGCAGGCAGGCGGTCGCTATAGGGTTGCAACACGCGGATCAGGCAGCCCTCGGCGATGTCATCGGCTACCAAATCGAGAGCGGCACATAGGCCACGCCCAAGCCCCGGCGGGCGGCTTCGGCTTCCATATAGCTGTCGGCAAACGCCCATTGGCCTTGCGGGGTATGCTTGAACGTGTGTCCGTTTTGGTGGAGCGGCCACGGATAAATGCTGCCGTCGGCAAATTGGTAGGCGATGCAGGGGTGTGCCGCCAAATCTTGCGGGGTTTCGGGAAAGCCGTAGCGGCGGAAATGTTCGGGGGTGGCAACGGCCGCCATATCCGTTTCCAAACTGATGCGGACGGCCACCATGCGCCCGTCCACATCGCTGACTAAGTAGCGGTAGGTTGGGTTGCAAACCCAACAAAAATCCATTTGATGATTTCAGAATGTTGGGTTTGCAACCCAACCTACCGCTACTACCGCTACCGCTGCAAATAAAGATTGCTTGGAAACCCAATATCAGGCCGTCTGAAAATGCCTGTCTGAAAGATTTCAGACAGGCTGTAGGTCGGGCGTTTATGCCCGACTTGGGTGTGGCTTGTGTCGGGCATCCATGCCCGACATACAACCTAATCCTGATTGTTTGTTATAAAAAGCCGATGCCTGTCTGAAAAGTTTTTCAGGCAGGCATTTTTCAGACGGCCTGCAACCTTATGCGGCAAACGCTGCCAAGGCCTGCGGTGCGGTGTGCAAACCGGCGTGTTGCGATAAATGCGCAAACAGATGCTCGGCCACCACTCGCACGCGCGGGGGCAGGTTGCGGTGGGCGTATTGCAATACCAGCCGGTAATCGCCCGCATGATGGCAATCGCCAAGCAATATTTTCAGACGGTCTGTCTGCAAATATGGCAGCGCCAGATAAACCGGGATTTCGGCGATGCCGCAGCCGTCCGCCGCGGCCAAAGCACAAGCTTCAGGGTCGGAAAACGTTAATGCGCGCCGCGCGGCTTCAAAAGGCAGCAGGGCGCCGTCTTGGCGGAAATACCAAGGCGAATACTTGCAGTTGGCAAATCGCCGGATGATCATGCGGTGCTGCGGTAAATCTTCAACGCGGCGCGGAATGCCGTATTGCGCCAGATAATCGGGGCCGGCGGTGAGGCACAGGTGCAGCGGCGCCAGTTCGCGCGAAATCATCGATGAATCGGGGATATGGCCGCCGCGGATAACCAAGTCGAAGCCGTCTTTCACAAAATCGATGATTTTGTCTTCAAAATCCAATTCGATATCCAGTTGCGGATAGCGTTGCTGCAAGGTTTTCAGGCAGGGCAGCACGAGATTGCGCCCGATCACGTTCGACACCGACAGCCGCACGCTGCCGGCATATTGCGCTTCGCTGCCTCCGATATGTTCGGCCGCCTGTTGCAGCAGCGCCAGCGCGGTTTCGGCCCGGTTGAGAAAATAATCGCCCTCGGCGGTGAGGCTCAGGCTGCGCGTGGTGCGGCTGAACAGGCGGACATTCAGCGATTGTTCCAACTGGCCGACGCTTTTGCTGACTGCTGCGGGCGTTAACTCCAAGGCTTGCGCGGCGGCGGTAAAGCTGCCGTGGCGGGCGGTTTGGATAAAGGCGTTGAGGGTTTTGAAATCGTGATCCAGCATATTTTCAATTTTAAGTTGATAGTGTTTTTACGATTATCTTATTTTTCTTTGATAAAAGAAACGGCACAATGGCGCCATATTGAATATCGCCATAGGAAATGATTTATGCAAAAGAACATCTTGATCGTTGCCGGCCACCCCGATTTAAACCGTTCGCTGGCCAACCGCACCATTTTGGATGAAGTGGCCAAGCAGTTGCCGCAAGCCGAAATCCGCAAATTGAGCGAGCTCTATCCCGATTACCGCATCGACGTGGCTGCCGAGCAGAGCGCCCTGCAAAATGCCGATGTGATTGTGTGGCAGTTTCCCTTTTCATGGTATGCGCTGCCCGGGCTGATGAAAGTGTGGCTGGATGAAGTATTCCTGCACGGCTTTGCCCACGGCTCGACAGCCAAGCTGGTCGGCAAAAAGCTGATCTTGTCGTTTACCACCGGCGCGCCCGAAGCTGCCTATAAACGCGACGGTTTTATGCGGCACAGCGTAGAAGACTATCTGGCTGCGTTTGAATCCACCGCCATTCTGTGCGGCTTGGATTTGCAGCCTGCGGTTTACACCTGCGGCATCGGCTACACCACCCGCGACAATGAAACCGCCATTGCCGCCCAGCGCGAAGCCGCCAAAAAACACGCCCAGCGCCTGCTGGCCGCCATTGAGGCCGTCTGAAAGGATAACATCATGTATTTAATTGATATTACCATCAAAACCGACGCCGTTTCCGCCGCTCAAAGCGAAGCCCTGCTGGCCGGCCACCGCGCATGGTTTGCCAAGTATTTTGAACAAGGCTATTTTTTGCTGCTTGGGCCTTATCTCGACCGCAGCGCGGCAGGCGTGATTATTGCCCGTGCCGACAGCCGTGCGCAGTTGGACGCCATGCTTGCCGAAGATGTGTATTGGGCGGACAAGCTGGCCGATTACCAAGTACGCGAGTTTCAGGCAAAAATGGTCGCCGACCGTATCCAAGCGGATTAGCAGGGGGCCGGCAATGAAAACAAAACTAAGCTTATTATTGGGGCTAATCATGAGTTTCTCCGCACAAGCCGCGCCGGTTTTCAACGCTTTTGAACTGGGTGTGCAAAACGGCCAAACGGCGCAATATGATGCGGTGGGCAAAAACAATATCCGCACCTCCGTTCAAACCGAAAAAGGCACGCTGGCGATGTATTCGGTGAAGCAGCAGGCTAACCCGAATATGGCGTATATGTTTGAAATTTATACAGATGAGGCGGCGTATCAAACGCACGTCCAATCGCCGCAATACAAAAATTTTCTCGCGGCCTCTCCCCAAATCCTTACCGACCATAAAAAACGCATTGCCTTAACCCCCGTTTTTCTGAGCGATAAAAAAGTGCAGCAAACCACCGCCACACGCACCAATCTGGTTAGGGTGGAAGTAAAGCCGGAATACAACCAACAATTTGCCCGAATCGTTACCGCCGAAATGGCGCAATCATTGAAAGTGGAAAAAGGCGTGCTGGCGATGTATGCGGCAACGGAGCAGGAAAACCCGAACAAATGGCTGTTTTTTGAAATCTATGCCAGCGATGAGGCCTACGAAGCCCACCGCCAAACGCCGCATTTTCAGGATTATCTCGCCCGCACCGCAGAGATGCTGGCAAGTAAAGAGTCCGTACCGATTGCGCCCGCACTGCTGCAAAACAAAGGTGGGCTGCACTTTGCCGCACCGTGAGTTTCAGACGGCCTAAAAGTTGCGAACGGGTGTGGGCGAGCGGATGCTGTATTCCGTAGCCCTGCCAGACCCTAGTATGATCTTCAACGAACCTGATATTAAGGAGTGTTAACCATGAATAATATTGCCGACAAAGTCGTCATCATCACCGGCGCTTCCAGCGGCTTGGGCGAAGCCACCGCCCGCCATTTGGCCGCCCAAGGCGCCAAACTGGTGCTGGGCGCGCGCCGCCTTGATCGCCTGCAAAAGCTGGCCGAGGAAATCCAACAAAACGGCGGTCAGGCCCTGGCCGTGGCTTGCGACGTGGCCCGTCGCGAAGACGTGGAACAACTGGCGCAAACCGCCCTGCAAACTTTCGGCCGTATCGACGTGCTGGTAAACAATGCCGGCATCATGCCGATGGCGCCGCTGGCCGCGCTGAAAGTGGATGAGTGGGACAAGATGATCGACATCAATATCAAAGGCGTGCTCTACGGCATTGCCGCCGTGCTGCCGAGCATGAAGGCGCAAAAAAGCGGGCAGATTATCAATTTGTCTTCCGTGGCCGGGCTGAAAGTGTCGGGCGGCGTCGGTACGGTGTACAGCGCCACCAAATTTGCCGTGAAAGCCATCGGCGAAGGCCTGCGCATGGAAACCGCTGCCGACAACATCCGCGTGACCACGCTTTACCCCGGCGCGGTGGAAAGCGAACTGAAATTCGGCAGCAGCGACGAAACCACCGGCGCGGCGATGCAGGCGTTTTACGAGGCCAACGAAATCCCCGCCGATTCGGTTGCCCGCGCCGTGGCCTATGCCATTGAGCAGCCGGCCGACGTGGCGGTGAACGAAATCACCATCCGCCCGACGCGGCAGGAGTTTTAAAAACCAATAGCTGCTTGAAAAATGAAAACAGGAGGTACACCCATGAGCAAAACGCTGATTATTGTTGCCCACCCTAATATAGCCGGATCGGTCGTCAATAAACGCTGGCTGGCCGAACTGCGCAAGCATCCCGACCGTTTTACCGTACACGAGCTGTACGCCGCCTATCCCGACGGAAAAATCGATGTCGCCGCCGAACAAGCACGCGTGGATGCGCACGAAAATCTGGTGTTGCAGTTTCCCGTGTACTGGTTCAACTGCCCGCCGCTGCTCAAGCAATGGCTGGACGACGTACTCACCTACGGTTGGGCATACGGCTCGAAAGGCAAGGCCTTGGCAGGCAAAAAAACCGCCGTTGCCGTATCGCTTGGCGCGCCTGCTCAGGATTATGCAAAAGACGGCGCCGTCGGTTATACCATTGCCGAGGCCCTGCGCCCGTTCGAACTAGCGATGAAGTACTGCAATGCGGCGTATCAGCCGATGTTTGCCTTCCACACCATCGACAGCAACGCAGGCTACGACGCTGCCGCCTTACGGGTGATTGAGCAAAGCGCGGCGGATTATCTGGCCTACTTGAACCGATTGGCGTAGGCAG
Source organism: Neisseria dentiae (assembly GCA_041827905.1). Classification (GTDB taxonomy): domain Bacteria; phylum Pseudomonadota; class Gammaproteobacteria; order Burkholderiales; family Neisseriaceae; genus Neisseria; species Neisseria dentiae_B. Next base: position 1,380 of record JBHALY010000183.1, on the reverse strand, counting down.
ACTATAGTAGTAAATCCACTTACTCCATTACGGCGTTGCTGCGCCTTGCCGTACTATTTGTACTGTCTGCGGCTTGCTGCCTTGTACTGAAAATGTGTGGATTCACTATAAACGTCACCGGCCTGAAAGAGTTTTCGGCTTTCAGGCCGCCTTTTTGAAATTCTCAAACGCCTGAATGGCACCCAAAATGTCCCTTGGGGAGATGCTGTTCCAAAATAGCACCCATTTTGTTCCTTACGCTTTAATTTGATTGGCTATATTTTAGATTTCAAAGATAAAGGCCGTCTGAAAAAATCTTTTCAGACGGCCTGTTGTTATGTTTTGCAGCGGTTTAGGTTTAGTGGTCGCTGGCTTCCGCCGCGCCGATACCGGTCATGGAGCGCACGTATTGTGCTTCAAAACCTGCTTTATCAATTTCGGCCTGTTTTGATTTGTCGGTAACCGAGAAGAACCAGGCAGAAATAAAGGCCAGCGGAATCGAGAACAGGGCGGGGTTGCTGTAGGGGAAGATGGCTTCTTTGTGGTGCAGCACTTTCACCCATACGGTCGGGCCGAGGATAATCAGCACGAAGGCCGCCAGCAGGCCGAGGAAGCCGCCGATAACCGCGCCGCGTGTGGTCAGGCCTTTCCAGAACATCGACAGGGCGAGAATCGGGAAGTTGGCCGATGCTGCCAGTGCGAACGCCAAGCCCACCATGAAGGCGACGTTTTGGTTTTCAAAAGCGATGCCCAATACGATGGCCATCACGCCCAAGCCCAAGGTTGCCAAACGCGATACGCGCATTTCCTGTTCCTGTGAGGCTTGGCCTTTGCGGAAAACCGAGGCGTAAAGGTCGTGGCTCACGGCGGATGCGCCGGAAAGGGTCAGGCCGGCCACTACCGCCAGAATGGTGGCGAACGCTACGGCGGAAATAAAGCCCAAGAAGAGGTTGCCGCCGAGTGCGCCGGACAAGTGTACCGCCGCCATATTGGTGCCGCCGATCATTTCTACAACGGATTTGCCGTCTCGGATCATGGTGGTGAAGAACTGCGGGTTATCTTTGGTAACGAAGATAATCGCACCGAAGCCGATGATGAAGGTCAAAAGGTAGAAATAACCGATGAAACCTGTGGCCACGAATACCGATTTGCGTGCTTCTTTGGCATCGGGCACGGTGAAAAAGCGCATCAGGATATGCGGCAGGCCGGCGGTGCCGAACATCAATGCCAAGCCCAGCGAGAGCGCGTCGATCGGGTTGGAAACCAATCCTCCCGGCGACATGATGGTGGTGCCTTTTTCATGGATTTCGGTGGCTTTTAAAAACATGCCTTCGAGGCTGAAACCGGAGGCTTTCAAAATCATAAAGGCCATAAACGAAGCGCCCGAAAGCAGCATCACGG
>JBHALY010000182.1:0-5924 GCA_041827905.1 Neisseria dentiae | reverse complement strand
GCGCGCAGGCCGTTTTCTTTTTGGGCGTTGATAAAGCCTTGCAGCGAGCGTGGGGCGATGATTTCTTCGGCGATGTTGAGCTGCTTGAGCAGGCGTTTGATTAGGGCGAGCTGGTCGCCGCTGTCGAGAATCTGAAAGGTGGAAGGCAGGCCGGCGTCTTTGTTCCAACGCCGAAGCATTCGATGACAAATCCCGTGAAAAGTACCTATTAAAATAGGGCTCTCTCTCGTGGGTTCACCGGAATCTTTTTCATGTAAAAGCTGACTTACCCGCGAATTCATTTCTTTAGCAGCTTTGTTGGTAAAGGTAACAGCCATAATACTGTATCTAGTTGCCTGCCCGCTTTGCAAAAGCCAAGCGATGCGGGTGGTGAGCACGCGCGTTTTGCCGCTGCCCGCGCCCGCCAACACCAGCGCGGATTGCGGCGGCCAGGTTACGGCGGAAAGTTGTTCGGGGTTCAAGCCTTGCAGCAGGCTGGCGGATGGGTTTTGGGAAAGCATAATCAGGCCGTCTGAAAAAATATTGAAGATGGGCGTTATTGTAAGGGATAAGGCTGCTTGAAAACGAAAAGGTTTGGTTTTCAGACAGGCATCCTTCTATAATTTCCGGCTCCAAACCGATTTTTTGCAAGCCAATATTCATAAAGGGCGTTTCATGTTTATCCCCGCCAAATTCCGCCAAACCGATTTTGCCGAAATCCGCCGTTTTCTCGCCGCCCACCCGCTTGCCACGCTGGTGGTGCAGCACGATGGCCGTTTGCAGGCCGCCCATATTCCGCTTTATTGGCACGACAACGGCAGCGAATGGGGCACGCTGCGCGGCCATTTTGCCAAGGCCAACCCCATCTGGCAGGCCGCCGGGGCGGAAAACCGCTGGCTGGCGGTGTTTCAAGACAGCGGCTGCTACATCTCGCCCAACTGGTATCCGAGCAAACAACGCGATCATAAAGCGGTGCCGACTTGGAATTATCAGGCGGTACATTTGGAAGGGCGTTTGACGCTGATCGATGACGCCGACACCGTTTATGCCATTCTGGCCGAATTAAGCCGCATTCACGAAGCCGCCCAACCGCGCCCGTGGCAGCTTGCCGATGCGCCGCAAGACTATATTCAGGCGATGTGCAAGGCGTTGAAATGTTTTGAGTTAACGGTTGACCATGTGGAAGCGGCCTATAAGCTGAGCCAAAACCAAAGCGCAGAAAACCGCAACGGCGTGCTGGGCGGCTTGGCCATGCAAGACGGCGCGGCGGCGGCAGAAATGGCGCAAACCATCGCGCGCTTTGCGCCGGATTCGTGACCGGCCGTCTGAAATACCCAACCGCCGTCATACTCGGGCTTGGCCCGAGTATCTTTTTGGTTGTCCTGAAGAAATAACAGTATGCGTAGGTTGGGTTGAAAACCCAACCTTATTATTTTTTTGAAATTTTTGTTGGGTCTCCGACCCAACCTACCCGTTTTTGCGAAACCACAAAGATACTCGGGTCAAGCCCGAGTATGACGAAAGTGCTTTAACGCGGCGGCATGTGCTTCAGGCCGTCTGAAAACGAATTCCGGTTTTCAGACGGCCTGACGGTTTTCTAATCCCAAAGAACTAGCCCGCTAATTCAAACGCCCGCTTTTTCCTAGCCTTTTGCTGCGGCGGCAAACCCTTTCGGTGCATATTTTCCGGCGCTCGGCTGTTTTATATTCCAAAGTGTAAAAAATTATTTTTCAGACAGGTAATACCTGTTTGAAACGACAAGCCAAAGGAATACATCATGAGCCACTTTTTAGACCGCCTGAAATTCTTCAGCAAACAACACGAGCTGTTTGCCAACGGGCACGGCGTGTTAACCACCGAAGACCGCAAGTGGGAAAACGCCTACCGCAGCCGCTGGCAGCACGATAAAGTGGTGCGCTCCACCCACGGCGTGAACTGCACCGGTTCGTGCAGTTGGAAGGTGTATGTGAAAAACGGCCTGATCACTTGGGAAACCCAGCAAACCGACTATCCGCGTACCCGCCCCGACCTGCCCAACCACGAGCCGAGGGGCTGCCCGCGCGGGGCTTCTTACAGCTGGTATGTGTATTCCGCCCAGCGCGTGAAATACCCGATGATGCGCGGCGTGCTGGCCGAAATGTGGCGGCAGGCGCGCAAAACCATGAACCCGATTGAAGCGTGGGCGTATATCGTGGAAGACGAAGCACGCGCCAAATCTTATAAAACCCAACGCGGCTTGGGCGGCTTCGTGCGCACCACTTGGGAAGAAGCCAACGAAATGGTGGCGGCGGCCAATGCCTACACCATTAAAAACTACGGCCCCGACCGCGTCATCGGCTTCTCGCCGATTCCGGCGATGTCGATGGTGAGCTATGCGGCGGGCGTGCGCTACTTAAGCCTGCTCGGCGGCGTGGCCTTATCGTTTTACGACTGGTACTGCGACCTGCCGCCCGCCAGCCCCCAAGTCTGGGGCGAACAGACCGACGTGGCCGAATCGGCCGACTGGTATAACTCGAATTATCTGATGGTGTGGGGCTCCAACGTGCCGATGACGCGCACGCCCGACGCACACTTCTACACCGAAGTGCGCTACAAAGGCACCAAAACCGTGGCCGTTTCTTCCGATTTCGGCGAAATGGCCAAGTTCGGCGACATCTGGCTCGCCCCCAAACAAGGCACCGACGCCGCCTTGGCGATGGCGATGGGCCATGTGATTTTGAAAGAGTTCCACCTCGAAAACCCCTCGCCCTACTTCACCGACTACATCCGCCGTCTCACCGATATGCCGATGCTGGTGCGCCTGGAAGCCGACGGTAAAGGCTATGCACCCAAATATTTCCTGCGCGCTTCCGAATTAGACGGTAACTTCGGCGAAGCGCAAAACCCCGAATGGAAAACGCTGGTGTGGGACGAGCTTTCAGACGGCCTCGCCGTGCCCAACGGCTCCATCGGCTTCCGCTGGGACGGCAGCCGCAAATGGAACCTCGAAACGCTGGCGCAGGGCAAGGAAGCACAGGGCGCGCTGTCGCTGAAAAACAGCGCCGACGAAACCGCCAGCGTGGGCTTCACCTATTTCGGCGGCGAACACGACGACATGATCTACCGCAAAGTGCCCGCCAAACGCATTCCGCTGGCTAACGGCGAAACCGCGCTGGTGGCCACCGTGTTCGATTTAATGGTGGCCAACTACGGCATCGACAACGGCTTGGGCTGCGAAAACTCGGCCAAAGATTACAGCGAAGACAAACCCTACACCCCCGCCTGGCAGGAAAAACACACCGGCGTGAAACCCGAACTGGTGGTTCAGGTAGCCCGCGAGTTCGCCCAAAACGCGCACGACACCGAAGGCCGCAGCATGGTGATTGTGGGCGCCGGCCTCAACCACTGGTATCACATGGACATGACCTACCGCGGCATCATCAACATGCTGATGATGTGCGGCGCCATCGGCAAATCCGGCGGCGGCTGGTGCCACTACGTGGGGCAGGAAAAACTGCGCCCGCAATCCGGCTGGATTCCGCTTACCTTCGCCACCGACTGGCACCGCCCGCCGCGCCAGATGAACGGCACTTCGTTCTTCTATGCCCACACCAGCCAATGGCGGCATGAAAAAGTGGGCGCCGACGAAATCCTCGCCCCCAATGCCGACGGCAGCATGGGCAGCATTTCGATGATCGACTACAACGCCAAAGCCGAACGCATGGGCTGGCTGCCCAGCGCGCCGCAACTGGGCGCCAACCCGCTCGACATTGCCGACGAAGCCGCAGCCGCCGGCGCCGATGCCGCGCAATATGTGGCAGGCCGTCTGAAAGACGGCTCGCTCGACATGGCCTGCAACGACCCCGACAACCCGCAAAACTTCCCGCGCAACCTGTTTGTGTGGCGCTCCAACCTGCTCGGCTCATCCGGCAAAGGCCACGAATATTTTCTGAAATACCTGCTCGGCACCCAAAACGCCGTGTTGGGCGACGAAAACGACGAAGACTGCATCAGTCCGTCTGAAATCACCGTGCGCCCCGCCGCCGAAGGCAAGCTCGACCTGCTGACCGTGCTCGATTTCCGTATGTCCACCACCTGCCTCTACGGCGACATCGTCTTGCCCACCGCCACTTGGTATGAAAAAGACGACCTCAACACCTCCGATATGCACCCCTTCATCCACCCACTCACCGAAGCCGTGCAGCCCCTGTGGCAGAGCAAAACCGACTGGGAAATCTACAAAGGCTTCGCCAAAAAATTCAGCGAGCTGGCCAAAGACTACCTCGGCGTGCGTAAAGACATCGTCTTAACCCCCCTCATGCACGACAGCCCGCAGGAACTCGGCCAACCCTTCGACCCGAAAGACTGGAAACACGGCGAATGCGACCCCATCCCCGGCAAAACCATGCCCGCCGTTACCGTGGTCGAGCGCGATTATGGTGCGATTTATGAAAAATTCACCAGCATCGGCCCCCTGCTCGAAAAAGTGAACAACAACGGCAAAGGCATGGCGTGGGACACCAAACACGAAGTCGAATTTCTGCGCAAACTCATTGGTGTGCGTGAAGACGGCGTGGGCAAAGGTCAGCCGAAAATCGACACCGCCATTGATGCGGCCGAAATGATTTTAACCCTCGCACCCGAAACCAACGGCCACGTGGCCAAAAAAGCCTGGGAAGCCTTGGGCAAAGCCACCGGCCGCGACCACACCCACCTGATTAACAGCAGCGAACACACCGCCATCCGCTTCCGCGACATCGTCGCCCAACCGCGCAAAATCGTAACCTCACCGATCTGGTCGGGCGTGGAAAGCGAAGAAGTGTGCTACAACGCCGGCTACACCAACGTGCACGAACTGATTCCGTGGCGCACCCTCACCGGCCGCCAGCAGTTCTACCAAGACCACAAATGGATGCGCGATTTCGGCGAACACCTGTGCGTGTACAAACCCGCCGTCGATTTCAAAACCACCCAAAAACTGCTGGGCAAATACCCCAACGGCAACAAAGAAATCACCCTCAACTTCCTCACGCCGCACCAAAAATGGGGCATACACAGCACCTATTCCGAAAACCTGCGCATGCTCACCCTCTCGCGCGGCGGGCCGCACGTTTGGATCAGCGAAACCGACGCCAAAAAAGCAGGGATTGTTGATAACGACTGGGTGGAAGTGTTCAATGCCAACGGCACCATCGCCTGCCGTGCCGTGGTGAGCCAGCGCATCCCCGAAACCATGATCCTGATGTACCACGCGCAGGAAAAAATCGTCCACACCCCCGCGGCCGAAGTGTCCAAAAAACGCGGCGGCATCCACAACTCGGTTACCCGCGCCATTCTGAAGCCCACCCATATGATCGGCGGCTACGCCCAACTGGCCTACGGCTTCAACTACTACGGCACGGTCGGCTCCAACCGCGACGAATGGGTGATTGTGCGCAAAATGAAAAACATCGATTGGATGGATACGCCGGTGAAATAAGGCCGTCTGAAAAGCACAATGCCTGCCTGAAAAATATTTTTCAGGCAGGCATTTTTTGCAGATAAAGCGCAAGGCAAAGCCGAGCTTCCGGCAAATACGCCCGAGCCGGCTGAAATGACGTTCAATTAAACCCTAACCTGTTGTTTATAATTTATGGTTTTCTGTTATCATAATGCCCCATTCGAATATCGCAAGGGAATATCATGGCCGTCAATAAAATCGCGCGCAAAGACAGCTCTTTCCGGGTCGTCTGCCTTCTGCCCGATTTCTGCTTCGTCCCCGGCGTCGCGCCCCCTGTTCCCTTCCCACTCTTCACCGACCTGGGCAACGCCAAAACCGTCGCCGGCGACGTGCGCATCAACCGCAAGCCCGCTTTCGTCTTCAACGCCAGCAAAGCCCCTAAAACCTTCGGCGACCAGCCCGGTGTCCGCAAAGGCGTCATCTCCCGCACCGTCGGCGCCGCTGCATGGCCGATGCGTCATTCTTC
>JBHALY010000181.1:0-2625 GCA_041827905.1 Neisseria dentiae | reverse complement strand
GCACAATCGGTCGAGCCATGGGCCCGATGTATCGAGGTTTTCAAACAGGGTGTCGGCGTTGTATTGCGGATAAAGGGAGGCGATGGTGCGGCAAACCGAGCGGATGCCGGAAATTTTGTAGCAATGTTCGGGATAAATGGTGTCGTCTAAATCCAATACGAGAACGGTGCTTTCGGGTGAGATACTGCTCATATAACATTCTTTCTGTGCTGCGCACCGTAAAACCCGTGTCGTGCAGTCTTGGTTTATCGGGTTTTTCGGTGGAATAGAAACTGTCAGGCTGCAACGGTTACAGCATAAGCCTGAAAGCTTAAGGCCGTCTGAAAAGGCGGCTAAAACATTTTTTCGGCGCCAAACGGATTTTGTTTTGACGGTAAACCGTAGAGCCAGCCCGTATTGCTGTTGATTCTGCGGTGCTTCGCGCTCAAAACGGGTTCCGTGCAGGCTGCTGCCTGCCAATGCCAAGCGCCTGTTCGCTGCCGCGCCGGCGAGACGCAACATAATATTATACGCTTCATGGTTGCGGCGGCGCACTATGGCCATGGCGGAAATAACAAACCCGCTACCGAAAATTTTCACTGCCACGCGAAAGAGCGTGGCGGGCGGGCGAAACCGGGTATTTCAGACGGCCTGAACGGATTTTGCAAAGGTTTCAACGGCATGATGCCGTGCTGCAGGGCGCAGAAAAGTGTATCGGATGTTATTCTAGGCAGCGAAATTTAGGCTCGGATTAGCTGAATATTAACGGTATGTAAAAATTTATTATATTCATTAAACTTGTTATTTGGATGAGTATTTTTTATTGGAATCAACATGCAAAATGATTTTACATGAAAAGGCCGTCTGAACGTTTTCAGACGGCCTTTTCTGCGGTTGGCTAACCGCTTATTGTGCGGGAGCCTGGCGTTGCGGGCGCTGTTTGCCGTTGCCGCGTTCGTTTTGTTTTTCCAGCCATTTTTGCTGTTGTTCGGGTGTCAGCACTTGGAACGCTGCGTGGCGTTTTTTCAATTGCTGTAATACAAGCTCGGCACGCTGGCGGCGTTGCTCTTCCATGCCTTGTTCGCGCTGGGCGATGAGGTTGCGCGCGGCAGCTTCATCGAAGGCGGGGTTTTTCAGCAGGTTTTGCTCGGCGGCACGGTAATTTTCCATTTGCTGGCGGAAGGCTTCGCGGCGGTTGTCATCGGGTTGTTGTGCGCGGTTGTCGCGGCCTTCTTCCATGATGGCGCGGATTTTGGTTTTTTGTTCTTCGGTGAGATTCAAATCTTTGAAACCGCGCTCCATGCCGCCTTTGCGGAATTCTTTGCCGGCGTGTTCGCGGCCGTCGCGATCGTGTTTGGGGCCGCGGTCAGACGAGCAGGCGGCCAGTGAGAGGGCGGAAACGCCGATTAAAACGGCGGTGGTGAGTGCAGGGGCTTTTTTCATTTTTTGTCCTTCAGTTTTGTGTTCAAGAGTAAGCGTGAAAATCTAGGGAGTGTAGTCAGAAGGCTTGCGAAGCGGTTTTTTGAGGAAAAATCCGCAGATGCAAGGCAAAAAGCACAGCAAGATTGGACATCTTGCGAGTATTTTTAACGCCGCAGATGCGGATTTTGACCAAAAATACCGTCGCAACGCTTTCTGACTACACTCCCTAGGGTTTTTGCCGGTGTGCGGCGGAAACGTATTTTGCCGTACAACCGCCGCCATGATAGCGGTTCGGTTTGTTAATGCGGGTGGCAGTTGCGTAAATTATATTTTCCCGAATGTTGCCGTTTGGGCGGAAAGGGTGGCGGATGCGGTGTTTAAAGCGGTTTGCGGTAACGATTGTTGAAAAAAAGCGGTGGTTTTGCAAAGGTGGCCGCAATGTTTTCAACGGCCCTAACGTGCGCTTTCCCGGGCTATAGTGAATTCACACTTCAGTACAAGGCAGCAAGCCGAAGGCATTACAAATAGTACGGAACCGATTCTGTTGCCGCTTCAGCGGCTTACAAAATCGTTCTCTTTGAGCTAAGGCGCAGCAACGCCGTAATGGAGTAAGTGGATTCACTATACGCCGTTTTTCAAACAGGCGGCGAAGTGGCTGCCGTTGCCCCTCCATTCGGGTTTGGCTTCCGCGCAGGCGGCGTCGGCCTGCGGGCAGCGGGTGCGGAACACGCAGCCGGAGGGCGGGTTGATGGGGCTGGGCAGGTCGCCGGGCAGAAGCTGTATGGTTTTGCCGCGCTCGGCTTCGGGGTCGGGCAGGGGCACGGCCGACATCAGGGCCTGCGTGTAAGGGTGGGCGGGGCGGTCGTACACTTCGTTGTAGCGGCCGAGTTCTACGGCATTGCCCAAATACATCACCAATACGCGGTCGGATATGTGTTTGACCACGGCCAAATCGTGGGCGATGAAAATCAGCGTCAGCCCCATTTCTTTTTGCAGGCTTTTGAGCAGGTTGACCACTTGCGCTTGAATGGACACGTCGAGCGCCGATACGGGTTCGTCGCAAATCACCAGCTTGGGCTTGAGAATCAGGGCGCGGGCGATGCCGATGCGTTGGCATTGGCCGCCTGAAAATTCGTGCGGGTAGCGGTTGATGAGGTTGGGCAGCAGGCCGACTTTCATCATCATTTCTTTAACCTGCGCTTCGATTTCGCTTTTTTTGAGCTT
>JBHALY010000180.1:0-4290 GCA_041827905.1 Neisseria dentiae | reverse complement strand
CATTGCCGCTGCAAATGCCTGTCTGAAAACAGCAAACCATAGAAAACTTAAGAAAAACTACAAGCGTCATACTCGGGCTTGACCCGAGTATCTCGAGTTTCAGCAGGTTTTGAGATACTCGGGTCAAGCCCGAGTACGATGAAGCTGTTACTTAAGAGACCTTTGCAAAACCCCCATCTGCGGCGCATTTCTGCGTTGTGCGCTGCTCGCTCGCTTGCCTATCTATCTGATATGTCTGCGCTCGCTGCGCTGCTACGCCTTGAACTGCATCCACATCCGGGGGTTTTGCAAAGGTCTCTTTAAGATTTAACGATAACGGCGCAACAAGTTGCACCCCAACCCACCTTATTCAAACGGCCTGCCCTACCGAACAGGCCGTCTGAAAGAAAGCACGCCATGAACCTGTTAATCCAAAACATCCTGCCGCCGCAAACCCTGCCCGAGGGCATCGAACGCGACCGCGTTTCCCTGCAATGGTACGAAGCCGACCGCCGCATTCTGCGCAAAACCAGCAACGGCGGGCGCGACATTGCTTTCCGCCTGCTCAAAGAAGGCCAGCGGCTGCACCACGGCGACTTGGTGTTTCTTAACGACAAACTGGCGGTTACCGTCGAAATCGAACCTTCCGAAGTGATGGTGCTCTCGCCGCAAACCCTGCCCGAAATGGCGCGCGCCTGTTACGAAATCGGCAACAAACACACACCGCTGTTTCTCGACGGCAACGAACTGTTGCTGCCTTTCGACAAGCCGCTGTTCGAATGGCTCGCCGCCGCCGGTTTTGCGCCCAAGCGCGACACGCGCCGCTTAAACGAACAATTGCGCGCCAATTCCGCACAAGGCCGCGGCCACCACCATCATCACGACCACCCGCACGGCCACCATTATGAACACTAAACTGACCGCGCTGTTGCAACTGGCCGACCCCGCCCTGCCCATCGGCGGCTTCAACCATTCGGGCGGCCTCGAAACCTTCGTACAGCAAGGCGTGGTCGACAATGCAGGCCGTCTGAAAGAATATGTGGCCGTGCAGCTCGAACAAAACTGGGCCTATAACGACGGCGCTTACGTTTCGCTGGCATACGACGCCGCACAGGCCGGCGACTTTGAACGGCTGGCCGAAATCGACCGCCACGCCGTCGCCGCCAAAGCCCCGCGCGAAATCCGCGAAGCCTCGCTCAAACTCGGCGTGCGGCTGCTGAAAATCTTCGCCCGCCGCGAAACCGCCGCCATCGTGCAGCGTTTTCAGACAGGCATGGCGCAACAGGAAGCGCACGGCTGCTACCCCGTCACCTTCGGCCTGATTGCCGCCGTATTGCAGCAAAACAAAGCCGACGCGCTCGCCGCGTTCTACTACAACGCCGCCGCCGGCGCAGTTACCAACGGCGTGAAACTGATTCCGTTAAGCCAGATGGACGGGCAGGATATTCTCTTCGACCTGCACGAAGCCATCGCGCGTGCCGTCGCCGCCAGCCTGAATCCCGACCCCGAATGGCTGGGCGCCGCCTGCGCCGCCGCCGACATCCGCGCCATGCAGCATGAACGGCTGTACACGCGGCTGTATATGAGTTAAGGCCGGCAAACCGCGCCACAGAGGCGTAGGTCGGATTCTTGAATCCGACAAACCATTGAATCAAAAAAAATGTCGGATACAAGTATCCGAACTACCGCTGTATATGCGTTCAGGCCGTCTGAAAAGCAGCCTGAAAACCGTTTTACCCTATTGATTTGACACCCACTTTCAAGGAAACCGCCATGAAAAAACTGCTTCTTCTGCTTGCCCTCACCGCCGCTACACCCGCCTTTGCCCACCCCGGCCACGGCGACAGCGGCCTGCTCAACGGCATGCTGCACCCGATAACCGGCCCCGACCACATTCTCGCCATGCTCGCCGTCGGCCTGTGGGCGGCTTCGTTCGGCGGCAAAGCGCGTTGGGCGATTCCCGCCGCCTTTGTCGCCATGATGGCCGCCGGCTTCGCCTTCGGCGCAAACGGCGGTGAGATGCCGCTGCTGGAACAAGGCATCGCCGCTTCGGTGTTGGTGATCGGCCTGGCCGCCGCTTGGGCGCAGCGCATTCCCGCCGCCGCAGCCGCCGCAGTAGCCGGCACGTTCGCCTTGTTTCACGGCGTGGCGCACGGCGCGGAGATGCACGGCCACGCCGCTTGGTTTGCGCTCGGCTTTGTCTTGAGCACCGCCGCCCTGCACGCCGCCGGTTTCTTTATCGGTACGGCCTTGCAGAAAAACCTGTGGATCAACCGCGCGGTCGGCACCGCCATCGGCGCAGTCGGTTTGAGCCTGCTGCTGGCTTGATTTCGTTATCGTGAAAAATATAGTGGCTTAAATTCAGCATAAGACAAGGCGACGAAGCCGCAGACAGTACAGGTAGTACGGAACCGATTCTGTTGCCGCTTCAGCGGCTTACAAAATCGTTCTCTTTGAGCTAAGGCGAGGCAACGCTGTATTATGCTGAATTTAAGCCACTATAAAAAAGGAAACCCCATGCGCAACTACATCAAAATCGGCGTGGCCGGCCCGGTGGGCGCGGGCAAAACCGCCTTAATCGAGCGGCTCACCCGCAAAATGGCCGCCGATTACAGCATCGCCGTAATCACCAACGACATCTACACCCGCGAAGACGCCGAATTCCTCACCAAAAACAGCCTGCTGCCGCCCGAACGCATCATGGGCGTGGAAACCGGCGGCTGCCCGCACACCGCCATCCGCGAAGACGCTTCGATGAATCTGGAAGCAGTCGACGAAATGGCGGCGCGTTTCCCCGATGTGGAAATCATCTTTATCGAATCGGGCGGCGACAACCTTTCCGCCACCTTCAGCCCCGATTTGGCCGACGTTACCCTTTTCGTGATCGACGTGGCGCAGGGCGAAAAAATCCCGCGCAAAGGCGGCCCCGGCATCACCCGCTCCGACCTGCTCGTCATCAACAAAACCGACCTCGCCCCCCATGTCGGCGCCAGCCTCGAAGTGATGGAGCGCGACGCCCGCAAAATGCGCGGCGGCCAGCCTTTCGTGTTCACCAACCTGATGAAAGACGAAAATCTCGATGCCGTAATCGGCTGGATTCGGAAATATGCGCTGTTGGAAAATACCGCCGAACCGGCGCAGTTAGTCCGCTAACGGTAGGCAAGAAGGCTTTTCCGACAATTCAGGCCGTCTGAAACCTTTCAGACGGCCTGAAAAACCCTTTCTTTCACAAGGTAATTATGCACGCCACACTGTCCCTATCCACCCAATCGCGCAACGGCCGGACCGTGCTGAAAGAATGCTACGCCACCCCGCCGCTGAAGCTGATCGCGCTGCCGCCGCACAAGCACACGCTGCATGCCGTGCAAATGTCGTCTTCGCCCGGCCTGCTGGCAGGCGACGTTATCGACACCAGCATCACGCTGGCCGCGCACACCTCGCTCGCACTCTACACCCAAGCCTTCACCCGCGTGCTGTCGATGAACGCAGGCGGCGCGGCGCGGCAGCATACCCGCATCCGCTTGGCCGAAGGCAGCAGCCTCACCTTTCTGCCGCACCCCTTGGTGCTGCACACCGGCAGCACCCTGCGCCAAACCACCGACATCACCTTGGCTGATGATGCCGAACTGCTCTACGGAGAAATCCTCGCCGCCGGCCGCGTGCGCAACGGTGAAGCGTTCGCTTTCGAACGTTTGTCGTCCCGCCTCACCATCCGCCACCAAAACCGCCTGCTGCTCACCGACAACATCCAATGGCAGCCCGCCCTGCACCCGCCCGGGCACATCGGGCAAATGGAACACTACACCCATCAGCTCAACCTGTTTTACGTTCACACCGGCGATGCCGATTTATCCGCACAACTGGAAAACCTGCACCAATGCCTGTCTGAAAAGCATGCGGAACACAGCCCCGATTTACTGTGGGGCGTCAGCCGCAGCGCCCCCCGCGCCCTATGCCTGCGCGCACTGGCCGCCGATGCCCAAACCCTGCAAAACCTGCTGCACCGCGCCGTTACCCTGCTCTCGCCCCGCCAAGCCCCGCCTTCGGCCGTGTTTTTCCGTTAAGCCCGGCCGTGCTTTGCACATAACCTACACCAAAACACCATAGGCCGTCTGAAAAGGCGGCTGGAAAAACAGGCCGATTTATCAGATAATCCGTGTTTTCTTTACACCGCAAAGGCACCCGCATGAAAGCCATTATCCACACCGACAACGCCCCCGCCGCCATCGGCGCATACAGCCAGGCCGTGCGCGCGGGCGACACCGTTTACATGAGCGGCCAGATTCCGCTCGATCCCGCCACCATGACCGT
>JBHALY010000179.1:0-3392 GCA_041827905.1 Neisseria dentiae | reverse complement strand
TGCTCGGCAGAATCAAACGCGCCATATGGCAGCCCATGGATCCGTGGCTGTTTTACGCCATGCTGGCGGTTTACATCATGAGCCTGTTTCTGCTTTATTCCGCCGACGGCCAAGACATCGGCCAACTCGAAAACAAAACCCTGCACACCGTATTGGGCTTTGTTTTGCTGTGGTTTATCGCCAGAACCCACCCGCAAACGCTGGCTGTGTTCGCCCCGCCCATGTATATCGCCGGCGTGGTGCTGCTTTTGAGCGTGCATTTTTTCGGCGTTACCGTCAACGGCGCGCAACGCTGGCTTGATATCGGCGTGGTACGTATCCAGCCGTCTGAAATCATGAAAATCGGCCTGCCGATGATGGTGGCGTGGTTTTTCCAGCGTTATGAAATGTCGCTGCGCTGGTATCACTATCTGGCCGCCATCGCGCTGGTGCTGGTGCCGGGCGCACTGATTCTGAAACAGCCCGACCTCGGCACCGCCATTCTGATTATGGCTTCAGGGCTGTTTGTGGTGTTTTTTGCCGGTCTGCCGTGGAAAGTGATTTTTGCCGCCGTTATCGGTTTTGTGGCCGCGCTGCCGCTGATTTGGAACTACGGCATGCACGATTATCAGAAAACGCGCGTGCTCACCCTGCTCGACCCCACCAAAGACCCGCTCGGTGCGGGCTACCATATTTTGCAGTCGATGATAGCCATCGGCTCGGGCGGTGTTTGGGGCAAGGGCTGGCTCAACGGCACGCAAACCCATCTCGACTATATCCCCGAAGCCACCACCGACTTTATTTTCGCCGTTTACGGCGAAGAATTCGGCCTAATCGGCAATATCCTGCTGCTGGTGATTTATTTGCTGATACTCGGGCGCGGCCTCTATATCGCCGCCAAAGCCCCCACGCTATACAGCCGCACGCTGGCAGGCGCACTCACGATGACGTTTTTCTGCTATGCTTTCGTCAACATGGGCATGGTCAGCGGTATTCTGCCCGTGGTGGGCGTGCCGCTGCCGCTGGTGAGCTACGGCGGCACCGCCACGCTGTCGATTATGGTGGTGCTGGCTTTGCTGATGGGCATCAGCAACCAGCGGCGCTGACAAACAACAAACCCGTTTAAATATTTTTCAGACGGCCTCTGCATTCCGGAGGCCGTCTGAAAGCGTTTCCACCCGATACAATAAAAGGAAAACCCCCATGATAGGCATGGAAATCGGCAAACTGATTCTGGCATTTATGGTGCTGATCAACCCCTTCGGCGCGCTGTCGATCTATCTCGACCTCACCCGCAACCTGAGCACGCGCGAGCGGCGCAAAGTGGCGCAGATGGCTTCGCTCACCGTGCTGATCGCCATCACCGCCTTCACCCTCACCGGCGGCGTGATGCTGCGGCTGTTCGGCATCAGCGTCGGCGCGTTTCAGGTGGGCGGCGGCATTTTGGTGCTGCTCATTGCCATTTCGATGATGAATCAGGGCAACAACCCTGCCAAACCCGATGTCGGCACCGATGAGAACAACGACATCACCATCCGCCCCAAACAAATGCAGAATATCGGCGCCATCGCCGTGGTGCCGCTGGCGATTCCCATGATGATAGGCCCGGGCGGCATTTCCACCGTGATTATTTATGCTTCGGCCGCCAAACACTATAAAGACACCCTGTCTATTTTGGCGGCCGGCCTGATTATCAGCCTGATCTGCTATATCGTGCTGATGGCCGCCGCCCGTGTGAGCAAAAAACTGGGCGATACCGGCCTCACCATCCTCAACCGCATCATGGGGATGCTGCTGGCTGCGGTATCGGTGGAAATCATCGTGGCCGGCCTGAAAGCCCTGTTTCCGCAGCTGAGTGCCTGATGCTGCAGGCAGAAATGTTGGTTAATTGGTTGTATCAGGCCGTCTGAAAACTGCAATTTCTTGTTTTCAGACGGCCTTGTGTATTCAATATAATTAAAAACAGGCATAATGAGGTCTTTGCAAAAAAGCCGGATGTAGATGCAGTTTAAGGCAGTTCAAAGCAACCATATTTGCCATCGGCAATCCATCCGTGCCGCGCAAACCTATAAAAATACCGCCCTGCCGTATGCCGCCGGGCTTTAAACCGACACATTACAATATGCTCTTACTTTCGCGTTTGCTGCTGTTCGCCGCAGCAGTCTTCACAGCCGCCGCTGCGTGCGCAGGCCAGGCCGAATATATCGAAGGCAGGCTCGACAACGGCTTGGCATACCATATTTTCAAAGTGCCCTCTGCCGACCGCCGCTTGGTGCTGCGCCTGCAAATCAACGCAGGCACCGCCGACGAAAACAACGGCGAAGAAGGCATCGCCCATATCACCGAACACATGGTGTTCCAAAGCTCCCCCGCGTTTCCGCAAGGTTTGGGCAGTTACCTCAATGCCGAAGGCTGGCAGATGGGGCGGCACTACAACGCCCAAACCGGCTACCACCACACCCGCTATATGCTCACGCCTCCCTACGGCAGGCGGCAGCTTAAAGATGCCCTGGCCGTTTACCGGCAGATTCTCACCCCGCAAACCTTTTCCGCCGCCGATTGGGCCAAAGAACAGCAAGTGGTGCTGGGCGAATGGCGCGGGCAGCAAACCCTGCAACACCGCTTAAGCCGGCAACACCATGCCCTGCTGCACAGCGGTTCGCGCAGCGCGCGCTACGCACCCATCGGCAGCAAAACCGCCATCGAAACCGCACAGGCAGACACCGCCAACCGCTTCCACAACAAATGGTACGGCAGCAATAACGCCGTGTTGGTGGTGGTTGGCGACATCAACCCCAAAAAAACCGCCGCCGCCATCGAAGAGCACTTAGGCCGTCTGAAACCCGCTACCCTGCCCGAACGCACTGCCGACGAATACGAACCCAAACTCGCCGATGCGCCGCGTACCGCCCGCGTGTACGATAAAGACAACACCGAAACCAAACTGGCATTGGTTTACCGTTTCAACAACGCCCCGTCGCAAAGCGGCGGCAGTCAGGCCCATTACCACCGCCTGCTGGACAACTTCGCCGCCCACACCATCAGCCGCCACCTGCAAGGCATGGGGCAACCCGTCTCTTTCAAACTCGGCAATATCGGCAAACAAACCGGTTCGCTGGGCTTTTATGCCGATGCCGCCGCAGATGCACAGCAAGAAACACTCAACCTGCTCCACCAAGCCGTCGAAGCTGTCCGGCAGCAGCCCGCCGGCGACGAAGAAACCGCCGCCTACCGCAAAGTGCTGCACAACCATATGCGCACCGTGCCCGCCATGCCCGACGACTTGCCGCAAATCGTGCAACTGGCCGACGACACCGTGTTGGCGGGCAAACCCGTGCCCACACCCGACAACCAGGCCATTGAGCGCGGCCAGCTTTACCGCATCAGCGCCGCCGCCGTTAACAAGCGTATCG
>JBHALY010000178.1:0-4110 GCA_041827905.1 Neisseria dentiae | reverse complement strand
TTAAGTTAAAAAAAACCATCTATACTAAGGGGAAAAGTATAGATGGCCAAACACATTACGGGGAAAACGTCTTACTCACTTACTCACTCCTTTCGGAGCAAGTGTTACTCAGACAGGTGAATTATATAATAGTTCATAAGTTTTGGCATTAAGTTTTGTAAACCGCTTTTAAAATCAAACAACACTATGTTTTATAAGGAAAAAGATTATTTAATACTGTTGTCATTTTGGTCATTATTTACATAACTATAAACTTCCAGCCGCCTTCGGGTAGGTTTTCGGTGGTTTGGTTGCCGAATTTGCTGCGGTGGAGCTGCTCTACGCGGTTGCCGGCGGCGGCCACCATACGTTTGACTTGGTGGTATTTGCCCTCGGTGATGGTGAGCAGCAATATTCGGGGAGATTCGAGCACCGCATCGGCGGCAGCTACGGATTCGTTATCATCGTGAAGCAAAACGCCGTTTTTCAGGGTGGTGCACAAGGTTTCGTCTGCATCGTGTTTGAGTGTAACGCGGTATAGTTTGGGCACTTTGTGTTTGGGGGAGGTTTGGCGGTGGTTGAAGCCGCCGTCGTTGGTGATAAGCAAAACGCCTGTGGTATCGGCATCCAAGCGGCCGACGGCCTGCATGGGCAGGCGGCGCAGATGGTCGGGAAACAGGCTGAATACGCTGGGATATTGCTGCGGTTTGTGAGAGGTTTCGTAACCTGCCGGTTTGTTGAGCAGGATATAAAAATAGGGCATGGGTACAACTGCCAAAGATTCGCCGTTTACTTCGAGGCTCTTTACTTCTTCGGGTTGGACGGTGCTGCGTGGGTTGCTGCACAGGGTGCTGTTGATGGCGATACAGCCGTTTTCAATCAGCCACTGGCATTCTTTGCGGGTGCCGATGCCTTGTGATTGGAGATATTTGAAAAGTTGCATGGTAAGGAATTGATAGGTTTTCAGACGGCCTGATTGTACTGCAAGGCCGTCTGAAAACCTATTTTTAGTGGATTAACTTAACTTTCGCTACGGCTTGCTGCCTTGTATCGAAAATGTGTTAATCCGCTATATAAATTAAGAGTTTGGCAAGTTTAAGGCCGTCTGAAAGCAACATCGTGCAGAAAATGCGCGGCATTGCTTTCAGACGGCCTGTAGGTTTGCAGGGCTTTATTTTTCGTTGTTACCCAGTTGCGGCAGCACCGAGCCTTCGCCCAGCGACAACAGGCCGGTTTGCGAGTAGAGGCCGAGTTTGGCGCGGGTGTCGGTGATGTCGAGGTTGCGCATGGTGAGTTGGCCGATGCGGTCGAGCGGGGTGAAGGCGGCGTTTTCCACTTTTTCCATGCTCAGACGTTCGGGCGCATAGGTAAGGTTGGGCGATTCGGTGTTGAGAATCGAATAATCGTTGCCGCGGCGCAGTTCTAAAGTTACTTCGCCGGTGATGGCTTTGGCCACCCAGCGTTGGGCGGTTTCGCGCAGCATCAGCGCTTGGCTGTCGAACCAGCGGCCTTGATACAGCAGGCGGCCGAGACGCAGGCCGTTGATGCGGTATTGCTCGATGGTGTCTTCGTTGTGGATGCCGGTGAGCAGGCGCTCGTAGGCGATATGGAACAAGGCCATGCCGGGGGCTTCGTAGATACCGCGCGATTTGGCTTCGATGATGCGGTTTTCGATTTGGTCGCTCATGCCCAAGCCGTGGCGGCCGCCGATTTTGTTGGCTTCGAGAAAGAGGGCGACGGGGTCGGCGAATTCTTGGCCGTTTAAGGCCACCGGCACGCCCTCTTCAAAGCGTACGGTAACTTCTTCGGGCTTCACTGTTACATTTTCATCCCAGAAGGCCACGCCCATAATCGGTTTGACGATTTTGATGCCGCTGTTTAAGAATTCCAAATCTTTCGCTTCATGGGTGGCGCCGAGCATATTGGAGTCGGTGGAATAGGCTTTTTCAACCGACATTTTGTAGTCGAAGCCGTTGGCGATTAAGAATTCGCTCATTTCCTGACGGCCGCCGAGTTCGTCGATAAAGGTTTGGTCGAGCCAGGGTTTGTAGATACGCAGGTTCGGGTTGGTAAGCAGGCCGTAGCGGTAGAAGCGTTCGATATCGTTGCCTTTGTAGGTGCTGCCGTCGCCCCAAATGTTCACGTCGTCTTCTTTCATGGCCGAAACCAGCATGGTGCCGGTTACGGCGCGGCCCAGCGGCGTGGTGTTGAAATAGGTGGCGCCGCCGGTGGAAACGTGGAAAGCGCCGCACTGGATAGCAGCGATGCCCTCGTGTGCCAACTGGCTGCGGCAGTCGATTAAGCGGGCCTCGATGGCGCCGTATTCTTTGGCTTTTTTCGGGATAGCGTTGTAGTCGCTCTCGTCGGGCTGGCCCAAATTGGCGGTGTAGGCGTAGGGCAGCGCGCCTTTGAGTTTCATCCACAACAGGGCGGCGGAGGTGTCGAGGCCGCCTGAAAAGGCAATGCCGACTTTCTGGCCTGAGGGCAGGCTTTGCAAAATAGTATGGTTATGCTGGCTCATGGAAAATCCTATCGAATATGGAAATGCCGTTTCAGACGGCCCGAAAACGGGTTATTATTGTATGAATCGGCCTGTTAGTCCAGTCTGTGGCTGGTTTCAGACGGTCTATCCAACACTATTCATGCCCTATCGACGGAAAGAGCGTGCCATGATTGATTTCAATTTAATTATTATCGGCGATGAAATTCTGCACGGCAGCCGCGCCGACCAACATTTTGCCTTTTTTAAAAACCTGCTCGAATCGCGCGGCCTGCGCTTGGGGCAGGTGCAGTATCTGCCCGACGACAGGCCGCTCTTGGCCAAACAGTTGCGCCGCAGTTTTTCAGACGGCCTGCCGACTTTCGTTACCGGCGGCATCGGCGCCACTTTGGACGACCACACCCGCCAGGCAGCCGCCGATGCGTTGGACGTGCCGTTGGTACGCCACCCCGAAGCGGCGGCGCTGATAGACGGCGTGTCGCTCAAACGCGGCGATGCGCTCGATTCGGCAGCCCACCGCCAGCGGCTGCTGATGGCCGATTTCCCGGCCGGCTCCGATTTGATACCCAACAGCTATAACGACATCGCCGGTTTTTCGATACGCGAACACTATTTCATGCCCGGCTTCCCCGTGATGGCGCAACCGATGGGTGAATGGGTGCTGGAAACCTATTACGCCGGCCGTTTCCACCAAACCCGCAGCGAGCAGCGTTCGGTGTGGGTGTTCGGCATTCCCGAATCGCACGTTGCGCCGGTGATGCGGCATATCGAAGCGGAATATGCGGGCATACGCACGTTCAGCCTGCCCAGCGTCGGTTGGGTAAACGGCAGAGGGGCAAGGGTGCCGTCGCATATTGAATTCGGCATCAAGGCCGTGGGCGAAGCCTGTGCCCATATGGATGCGGCTTGGGCGGATATGCTGGAAAAACTGGCGCAGGCAGGGGCGCGGGTGGAGATGAGTGTGCCCGAATAGGCGGATAAGATGTTGCTAAGATAGGCCGAGACCTTTGCAAAAATATCTTGAGGCCGTCTGAAAATATTTTCAGACGGCCTCAAGCTTTTAAAACTCATGCCTGTATTTAAAAATCTCTGCGTCAAGCCCGGATATGACGGCAGTCGGGTTTTTCAGACGGCCTACCGTTCGGCGGGTATTGACCCAGCGCAAGAAGACTGCCCGAAACCGTGCCGCCGTTTTGGCGGCGCGATTGCACTATGCTGTATAATCGGGCATTTCAAAATCATAACAGGCCGTCTGAAAACGGGTGGGGCTAGAAACCGCACCGATTGGGCGCCGCAACCAACAGGAACCACAACCATGACCGAAACCATCGAACGCGACAGTATGCAGTATGACGTCGTTGTTGTCGGCGCAGGCCCCGCGGGCTTGTCGACCGCCATCAGGCTAAAACAGCTTGCGCAGCAGGCAGGGCGCGAAACCAGCGTATGCGTGGTGGAAAAAGGTTCGGAAGTGGGGGCGCACATTTTATCGGGCGCGGTTATCGACCCCGCCGTGCTCAGCGAACTTCTGCCCGAGTGGAAAACGCAAGGCGCGCCGCTCACCCGCAGCGTAACCGCCGACCAAGTGCTGTTTCTCACCCAAAACAAAGCCTACAAACTGCCGGTTACCCCCA
>JBHALY010000177.1:0-3615 GCA_041827905.1 Neisseria dentiae | reverse complement strand
TCACTATAAAACCGGCAATGTTCAGCCGTATTTCACCGAATCGTTGCCGCTGCCTTTTTGGATAAACTCGATTTTATAGCCGTCGGGGTCTTCCACAAACGCAATCACGGTGGTGCCGTGCTTCATCGGGCCGGCCTCGCGGGTAACCTTACCGCCTTTGGCGCGCACGGCATCGCAGGCGGCGTAGGCGTCGTCCACTTCAATGGCGATATGGCCGTAGCCCGTGCCCAAATCATATTTTTCGGTGTCCCAGTTGTGGGTGAGTTCCAAAACGGTGTGGTCCGCTTCGCTGCCGTAGCCCACAAACGCCAGCGTGAAGCGGCCTTCGGGGTAGTCGTGTTTGCGCAGCAGCTTCATGCCCAGAACATCTTGATAAAATGCTAATGATTTGTCGAGGTTGCCGACGCGCAGCATGGTGTGGAGCATTCTCATGGTTCATCCTTTCTGAAACGGTTTGCCGCTTCGGGGTGCGGCTTAGGCTTATTTTAACACGCTCTGCCGCGTGCGGTTCTGTTGCGCCGCGTGGTTTCAGACGGCCTTCCGCTGCCCGGTGTTCGGGTAACGTTAAATCGGGCGGCAATTGATGTTTTGTTGACATTTTAATGTTGTTTTTCACGCTGAAATTCGTTATAAAGCAAGCGTTAAGTTATGTTTTTCCGATTAACCGAGTTTGAATGAAGGAACGAAGAGATGAGAATTGGTATCCCAAAAGAATCTCTGGCAGGAGAAACCCGTGTGGCGTGCACGCCTGCCACCGTTACCCAGTTGCAGAAACTGGGCTTCGAGGTGGTGGTGGAAAGCGGCGCGGGCACGGCTGCCGGGCTGGTGGACGCCGCCTACGAAGCGGCGGGCGCATCGCTGGCGAACGCCGAAAACGTGTGGGCCAGCCCGCTGATTTATAAAGTGAACGCGCCCAACGATGTGGAAATAGGCCGTCTGAACGCGGGCCAAACGCTGGTGAGCTTTTTGTGGCCGGCGCAAAACCCTGAGCTTGTGCAGAAACTTGCCGATAAAAAAGTGAACGTGCTGGCGATGGATATGGTGCCGCGTATTTCGCGCGCGCAGGCGTTGGATGCGCTCTCTTCCATGGCCAACATCAGCGGCTACCGCGCCGTGATTGAGGCGGCCAACGCGTTCGGCCGTTTCTTCACCGGCCAGATTACCGCCGCCGGCAAAGTGCCACCCGCACAAGTGCTGATTATCGGCGCGGGTGTGGCCGGTTTGGCAGCCATCGGCACGGCAAACTCTTTGGGCGCCGTTGTAAAAGCTTTCGATACGCGCTTGGAAGTGGCCGAGCAGATCGAATCGATGGGCGGCCAGTTCTTAAAACTCGATTTCCCGCAGGAAGCGGGCGGCAGCGGCGACGGCTACGCCAAAGTGATGAGCGAAGAATTTATCGCCGCCGAAATGAAGCTGTTTGCCGAACAGGCCAAAGAGGTGGACATCATCATCACCACCGCCGCCATTCCCGGCAAACCCGCGCCCAAGCTGATTACCAAAGAAATGGTGGAAAGCATGAAGGCCGGCAGCGTGATTGTGGATTTGGCTGCGGCCACCGGCGGCAACTGCGAGCTGACCCGACCGGGCGAATTGTTCGTTACCGACAACGGTGTGAAAATCATCGGCTACACCGATATGGCCAACCGTTTGGCGGGGCAGTCTTCTCAGCTTTACGCCACCAATTTGGTCAACCTCACCAAGCTGTTAAGCCCCAATAAAGACGGCGAAATCGCGCTGGATTTTGAAGACGTGATTATCCGCAACATGACCGTTACCCGCGAGGGCGAAATCACCTTCCCGCCGCCCGCCATTCAGGTTTCCGCCGCGCCGCAACAGCAGGCCGCCCAAGCCGCGCCTGCTGCCAAACCCGAGCCGAAGCCCGTGCCCGCTTGGAAAAAACTTGCGCCTGCCGTGATCGGCGCGGTGTTGGTTTTATGGGTGGGTGCGGTGGCGCCTGCCGCTTTTCTGAACCACTTTATCGTGTTCGTGCTCTCTTGCGTGATCGGTTATTACGTGGTGTGGAACGTGAGCCATTCGCTGCACACGCCGCTGATGTCGGTAACCAATGCGATTTCGGGCATCATCGTGGTCGGCGCGCTCCTGCAAATCGGCCAGGGCAACGGTTTTGTGTCGCTTCTCGCCTTTATCGCAGTGCTGATTGCCAGCGTGAATATCTTCGGCGGTTTTTACGTTACCCGCCGCATGTTGAATATGTTCCGTAAAGGATAGGCTTGAAGGCCGTCTGAAGAAACCACTGAAGGAATGCGGAAATGACTTTTGCCCAAACACCCGAACCGCCTTACTACGCCGTGATTTTCACATCGCAGCGCACCGACGGCGACAAAGGCTACACCGAAACTGCCGGGCGCATGGTTGAGTTGGCGCAACAGCAGCCGGGCTTTCTCGGCGCAGAAAGCGTGCGGGCAGACGGCTTCGGCATCACGGTTTCATATTGGGCAAGCGAAGCGGACATCACCGCATGGAAACGCCATGCCGAGCACCGCATCGCCCAAGAAACAGGCAAATCCATCTGGTATGCCGACTTTGCCGTCCGCGTGTGCAAAGTAGAGCGTGCCTACGGTACGGTTTTTCAGACGGCCTGAGCGATCTAAAATACAAAAATTCGGAGAACAAATCATGTCTTCAGGACTCGTAACCGCGGCATACATTGTTGCCGCCATTCTGTTTATTTTCTCGCTGGCGGGGCTTTCCAAGCAGGAAACCGCCAAAAACGGCTGCTATTACGGCATCGCCGGTATGGCGATTGCGCTGTTCGCTACAATTTTCAGCGAAAGCACCGCCGGCTTGGGCTGGATTATCATTGCCATGGTTATCGGTGCGGCGGCGGGTATTTATAAAGCGCAAAAAGTCGAAATGACCGAAATGCCCGAGCTGATTGCGCTGCTGCACAGTTTCGTCGGCCTGGCCGCCGTGTTGGTGGGCTTCAACAGCTTTATCGAGGCGGGTAACGTTGATCCGGAAATGCACACCATTCATTTGATCGAAGTGTTTTTAGGCGTGTTTATCGGTGCGGTAACGTTTACCGGCTCGATTGTGGCCTTCGGCAAACTCAACGGCAAAATCAGCAGCGCACCGCTGCAACTGCCGCACAAACACAAGCTGAATCTGGCTTCGATCGTGGTGTCGTTTCTGTTGCTGCTGCTGTTTGTCGGCGCCGACGGCAGCTGGTTCACCCTGATTCTGATGACCTTGATCGCGCTGGCGTTCGGCTGGCATTTGGTGGCCTCTATCGGCGGCGCCGATATGCCGGTGGTGGTGTCCATGCTCAACTCTTATTCGGGTTGGGCGGCCGCCGCAGCGGGCTTTATGCTCGGCAACGATTTGCTGATTGTTACCGGCGCGCTGGTTGGCTCGAGCGGTGCGATTCTGTCGTATATCATGTGTAAGGCCATGAACCGTTCGTTTATTTCGGTGATTGCCGGCGGCTTCGGCACCGATGGCACCTCCGCAGCCGCAGGCAGCGAAGAAGTGGGCGAATACCGCGAAGCCAAGCCTGCCGAAGTGGCAGAAATGCTGAAAAACGCCTCGAGCGTCATCATCACCCCGGGCTACGGCATGGCGGTGGCGCAGGCGCAATATCCGGTGGCCGAAATC
>JBHALY010000176.1:0-15798 GCA_041827905.1 Neisseria dentiae | reverse complement strand
TATTCGCCTTTTTTCAAGCGCCGGCTTTGGCGGATAACGGCATCCAACTGGGCGAACTCGGTCGGCATCAGCCCCACGGGCAGGCACAATTCGCGTAAGGAACACGTTGAACACAGCGTTTTCATCTGATGTTGGGCAGTGTGTGCGGGCATGGCAGGCACCTTTTCTTCTGAGCAACTTTATATAGTTAAGCCGCGACTTAAGGACTATTGACTCCAGTCAAGGCTTGTTTATGATAGTGCAGGTATTCTATCAAACTACCTTTGGTTTGCCTATCCATTCCGAATCAAGAAAATTATTTAATGAAAATCATAAAGATACACAACAATACCGAGCCTGAGTTCGACCGCGGGCTGATTGCTTCACTACCCTCCAACGGCCCCCGCTACACTTCTTACCCGACCGCCGACCGCTTCCACAGCGGCTTTAGCGAAACCGACTATATAGAATCGCTCAAAATGCGCCACGCCGGGGCTTTAAACAAACCCTTGTCGCTTTATATCCATATTCCTTTCTGCAATACCATCTGCTATTACTGCGGTTGCAATAAAATCATCACGAAAGACACAACCCGCGCCGATGCCTACATCGAATATCTCGAAAAAGAAATGGCGCTGCTCGCCCCGCATCTAAACGGCCGCCATCAGCTGGCGCAGCTGCACTTCGGCGGCGGCACACCCACGTTTTTGAGCGACGGGCAGCTTGAGCGCGTTTTTGCGATGATACGGCGCTATTTCGATTTGATTCCCGGCGGCGAATATTCGATAGAAATCGACCCGCGCAAGGTCAGCCGCGAAACCGTGCTGCATTTGGGCAGGCTGGGTTTTAACCGCATGAGCGTGGGCATTCAGGACTTCGACCCGAAAGTGCAGGAAGCGGTCAACCGCGTGCAAACCGTTGAAGAAACGCGCGAAGTGATTGAAGCCGCGCGCGAAGCGGGGTTTAAATCGGTGAGTGTGGATTTGATTTACGGCCTGCCGCACCAATCGCTCGAAAGTATCAAACCCACCCTCGAAACCGTGCTTTCGCTCGATCCCGACCGCCTGGCGCTTTATCACTATGCCCATCTGCCGCATATTTTCAAACCGCAGCGCCGTATCGACACCGCAGCCGTTCCCGGCAGCGAAGAAAAGCTCGACATTCTGCAATACGCCGTGCAAACGCTCACCGCACGCGGCTATGTGTTTATCGGCATGGATCATTTCGCCAAACCCGACGACGAACTCTCGCTGGCGTTAAAAGAAGGCTGGCTGCAACGCAATTTCCAAGGCTATTCCACTTATGCCGACTGCGACCTGATTGCCTTAGGCGTATCGTCTATCGGCAAAATCGCCAATGTCTATGTGCAGAACGAGCGCGACATCGATGCTTACTACGCCGCCATCGACGCAGGCCGCCTGCCCGTGATGCGCGGCTACCGCCTCAATCAGGACGACCTGCTGCGGCGCAATATCATTCAAGACCTGATGTGCCGTTTCGCATTGGATTTCCGGGTGTATGAAAGCGTGTTCGGCATCTCGTTCGCACACTATTTCCAAACCGAGCTGACAGACTTGCGGCAACTGGCCGGCCTCGGCCTGCTGGTACTCAAGCCGCACGGTTTGCAGGTTACGCCGAAGGGGCGGTTTTTAATCCGCAACATCGCCATGGTGTTCGACTACCACCTGCGCCACAAAGAAACCACGGCCCAATATTCCAAAACGGTTTAGCGGGTTTGGGCGGAACAACGGGTATTTTCAGACGGCCTAAGCGGATTGAAGCCTTTGCCAAGGCCGCTATCTTCATAACGCCTCCCTATCCCGCGCTGTTATTTGTTACACTTAAACCCGTTTGACTTTCCATCTGCCGCCCATGCTGACCTACACACCGCCCGAATCCCGTTCGCCCGCACCCACCCGCGAAAAACCCTGGCTACTGTTGCTGCTGGCGTTTGCTTGGCTGTGGCCGGGTATTTTTTCGCGCGATTTGTGGAACCCGGCCGAGCCGGCGGTTTACACGGCCATAGAAGCGTTTTCAAACGGTGCACCCGCATGGCTGCCCACCGTGCTCGACCGGCCTTATTTCAACGTATCGCCCGTGTATGTGTGGGCGGCGGCGCTGTTCGAACGGCTGCTTTCGCCGTGGGCGGCCGACGCTTATTCCGCCGCCCGTTTCGCCAGCGTGCTGTTTACCACCGTCGGCCTGCTGTGCTGCGGCAGCGCGGGTTTCCGCTTTTTGGGCCGCCATCAGGGGCGCAGCGTGGCGCTGATTTTAATCGGCTGCACGGGGCTGATTACGATGGCGCACTTTCTCGGCGGGCAATCGGTGGTGTTTGCCGCGCTGGGTATGTGTTTGTATGGTTTCTCGCTGGCGCAGACGCGTGTGATTATGGCCGCGCTGATGCTGGGCGGCGGCTGGGCGTTGCTGTCCGTGTCGGCCGGGCTGCTGCTGCCCGCCGCGCTGATGCTGGCGGCGCTGGGCCTGCTGGCGCATCCGCAATGGCAGTTCAAACGCTACTACCTCACGCTGGTGGGCGCATTTGCGTTTGCCCTGCCGATGATGCTGGTGTATCCGTTTGCACTGTTCAAAACCGATGCGGCGGCTTTCCACATTTGGCTGCACCATCACGCATTCGGCGCATTCGGCGGCACACAGAGTTTTCAGACGGCCTTCTCGCTGCCTTATTACCTGAAAAACCTGTTGTGGTTTGCCTTTCCCGCCTGGCCGCTGGCGATATGGACGGCCACCCGTATGCAGCTCTCCCGCCAACGCTGGGGCGTGCTGGCGCTGGCCTGGCTGGCCGCCGCAACCGTGCTGCTCACGCTCAGCCCGCACCGCTACCAAGACCACTTGGTTTGGCTGCTACCGCCGCTGGCGCTGCTCGGCGCAGCTCAGCTCGACGGCCTGCGGCGCGGTGCGGCGGCGTTTATCAACTGGTTCGGCATCATGGCTTTCGGCCTGTTTGCGGTGTTTTTATGGCTGGGCTTTTTTGCCATGAACTACGGCTGGCCGGCGAAACTGGCCGAACGTTCTTATTATTTCAGCCCGTATTACATTCCCGACATCAACATCATGCCCATGCTGGTGGCCGTGTCGTTCACGCCTGTGTGGCTGTGGGCGATTACGCGCAAACACATCCGCGGGCGGCAGGCCGTTACCAACTGGGCGGCCGGGGTAACGCTGGTGTGGGCGCTGATGATGACGCTGTTTCTGCCGTGGCTCGACGCCGCCAAAAGCCATGCGCCGGTGGTGCGGCAGATGGAAGCGTCGCTGCCCGCCAATTTGAAAACCGCCCTGGCCGAGGGCGCAAGCTGCGTGAGCGTGGATGCCGGTGCCGCTACCGCACGCATCGTGTGGCAGCAATACGGCACGCTGAAACTGCGCGTGAACAATGCTTCGTGCGCCTACCGTTTGGTGCAGCAGCCCAAAGGCAGCGCCATTCCCGACGGCTGGCATCTGTTGTGGGAAGGTGCCCGCCCGCGCAATAAAACGGAAGGCTTCGCGCTGTTGGAAAAGGCCGTCTGAAACGGTTCGGCATGGTTTCAGACGGCCTTTGGCGCGGTTTGTTTGTTATTTAAAACGTGATGTTTGTTCAGTTTTCAAGCGGCGGCTCCGGTGCGCCGGCGGGGTGTTTGTAGCGGTTGTAGGCAAACAGGTATTGGTGCGGAAAGCGTTTGATCCAATATTCCACATTGCTGTTGATCACCTGCGCATCGTGAACCTTATCGCCGTTGAGTTCGCCCTGCAACGGCTCGATATGCAGCACGAACCCCTGCCCTGCGGGCAGGCGTTCGCCCACGAAAAACAACGCCTTCACGCCTTTAACTTGGGCGAGCTTGCCTGCCAGCGTCATGGTGTAGGCAGGCTTACCGAAAAAACCGGCCCATACGCCTTCGCCGCCTTCGTGCGGGTCGGGCACGTGGTCGGGCAGCACGATGGTGGCCTCGCCCGCGCGCAGGGCTTTGATAATCTGCTTCACGCCCTGAATATTGGTGGGGGCGGTGCGCCCTTTGCCGCGCACGCGGCCGGCCTGCATAACTTGGTCGAACGCTTTGATTTTCGGCGGCTTATACATGGCGGTGAGCGGAAACGGCAACTGCTCGCTGATATAACGCCCCGCGATGTCGTAGCTGCCGATGTGCGGCGTGATTAACAGCAAGCCTTCGCCGTTTTCCACCGCCTGCCGGATATGCTCCCAACCGTGTGCGGCCCTGAACAGCCCCGCCACTTGTTCGGGCCGTCTGAAAAAAGCCACCGGCAGCTCCAACCCGCCTTTGGCCGTTTCCCGCAGCACGGCTTTAACGGCGGCATCGTCGGCATTCAGGCCGGCAATCTGCAAATTGCTGCGTATCCGTTCGCGGTCTTTGCGGGCAAGATAAAAGCCCAAAACGCCCAGCGCATTTCCTATGGCGTGCAGCGTGCGCAGCGGCAGCGCGGCAAACAGGCGGAACAGCAGAAAAACCAAAGTTTGCATGGCGGTGGCGGTAAGTGTTGGTAAAAGCGGCATTGTAATGGAAAACCGCGCCGGCGGGTGGCCGGGCGAAACCCCGGCAAAACCGCGCCCGAGATGAAAATATTGAATTCGGCGCTGAAACAGGGTAATTTCTGCACTTTTGCCAACTTTCTGTTTGAAATACTATGGAACACCAGCCCCAATCCCCCGCTCCGCTCGGCCAACCGCCCTCTTGGATTGCCCAGATGATTTTCGCCAGCCGCTGGCTGCAACTGCCGATTTATCTCGGCCTGATTGTGGTGCAGGCGGTTTATGCCTATAAATTCATCAAATCGCTGTGGCACCTGATTGTGAACCTGAACCAGATGGACGCCAACACCATCATGCTGGCGGTGCTCAACCTGATCGATGTGGTGATGATTGCCAACCTGCTGGTGATGGTGATTGTGGGCGGTTATGAAATTTTCGTATCGAAGCTGCGCACCGAAGGCCACCCCGACGAACCCGAATGGCTCAGCCATGTGAACGCTTCGGTGTTGAAAGTGAAGCTGTCGATGTCGATTATCAGCATTTCTTCTATCCATCTGCTGCAAACTTTTGTGAACGCCGCCAATCTGCCCGAAAAAACCATGATGTGGCAGCTCTTGCTGCATTTGGGCTTTTTGGCCTCGGCGCTGGCGATGGCCTACACCGACAAAGTGCTCTACGGCACCAGCCACAAAAGCCATTAACCCTTTTCATACGGCCTGATGAATTATTCATGCAGGTATGGCCGGGGCAGCCCGCCATCTCTGCTATAATTTGCACCGTTTAGCTACCACGCAAACCGGCAGGCCGCCGGTTTGCTTCTTTTACGAAAGAATCACCATGAGCGAATATGTGTTTACTTCGGAATCCGTGTCCGAAGGCCACCCCGATAAAGTTGCCGACCAGATTTCCGATGCCGTTTTAGACGCCATTCTGGCGCAAGACCCCAAAGGCCGCGTGGCCGCCGAAACCCTGGTTGCCACCGATTTGTGCGTGCTGGCCGGCGAAATCACCACCACCGCCGAAGTCGATTACGAACAGATTGCCCGCGAAACCATCGCCCGCATCGGCTACAACAACCCCGAATGGGGCTTTTCGGCCGATTCCTGCAAACTGGTTTTGAACTACGGCCAGCAGTCGCCCGACATCGCCCAAGGCGTGAACGAAGGCGAAGGCGTAGATTTGAACCAGGGCGCAGGCGACCAGGGCCTGATGTTCGGCTACGCCTGCGACGAAACCCCCGTGCTGATGCCGTTTGCCATCTACTACAGCCACCGCCTGATGCAGCGCCAGAGCGAAGTGCGCAAAAGCGGCCTCTTGCCGTGGCTGCGCCCCGACGCCAAAGCCCAGCTCACCTGCGTTTACGACAGCGAAACCGGCAAAGTGAAACGCATCGACACCGTGGTGCTCTCCACCCAGCACGATCCCGACATCAGCCGCGAAGATTTGATTGCCGCCGTGAAAGAACACATCATCTTCCCCGTGCTGCCCAAAGAAATGCTCACCGAAGAAACCAAATATCTGATCAACCCCACTGGCAACTTCGTTATCGGCGGCCCGCAGGGCGACTGCGGCCTAACCGGCCGTAAAATCATCGTCGATACCTACGGCGGCGCAGCCCCGCACGGCGGCGGCGCGTTTTCCGGCAAAGACCCCACCAAAGTCGACCGTTCCGCCGCCTACGCCTGCCGCTATGTGGCCAAAAACATCGTGGCCGCAGGTTTGGCGCGCCAATGCCAGATTCAGGTTTCCTACGCCATCGGCATCGCCGAACCGACCTCCATCGCCATCGACACCTTCGGCACCGGCGAATTGAACGAAGCCGAGCTGATCAAACTCGTGCACGAACACTTCGACCTGCGCCCCAAAGGCATTATCCAAATGCTCGACCTGCTGCGCCCGATTTACAGCAAATCCGCCGCCTACGGCCACTTCGGCCGCGAAGAGCCGGAATTCACCTGGGAGCGCACCGACAAAGCCGCCGCGCTGAAAGCCGCCGCAGGTTTGTAACACCGTTCATGCCATGCAACACAGGCCGTCTGAAAAACATTTGTTTTCAGACGGCCTGTATTTTTGAAAAATTCAAATTACCACACGAAAAATCTGATTTCCGTCATTCCCGCGCAGGCGGGAATCCAGGTGCTTGACATTCAAGTATTTGTTTAATCAATACTTCAATATTTCCATCTGGATTCCCGCCTGCGCGGGAATGACGGGATTTAAACATTTCAGACGGCCTTAAGGTATTTTTGCAAAGGTCTCCACCTGTGTTTGTGTGCCCGCCATTGTTCCCGAACCCGTTTCATTGGTAAGATACGGGCGGCAGTTTTCCGATTATGCCGCCGAACACAAGGAGAACAAAATGAATACGCTACCCTGGGAAGCACAACTCGCTTTAGCCGCCGTTATCGGCTTTGCCGCCGGCCTGCTGCTGATGTGGCTGGTGTTGCGCCCGAAAGCCAACCAGCACAAACAAGAGCGCGAAACACTGATGCAGGAATTCGGCCAATACCGCCGCAAAGTGGACGAACATTTCGTAGAAACCGCCGCCGCCGTCGACGAATTAAACCGCAGTTATCAGAAAGTTATCCAACACCTGAGCAGCGGCGCGCACACCCTGATGGGCAAAGAAACCTTGCAGGAGCAACTCACCAAACGCGGCAATGCCTCGGTTACCGTGGCCTATCTGGCCGCCGGCACCGCAGCCGCAACAGCAGCCGACACCCCGGAAACCGCAACTACCGTTACCGTCGATGCCGTCGCCACCTCGCAACCGGATGTCGATTTGGACGAACAAACCCCCGTGAGCGACGCGCCCGTGATTACCCCGCCGCCGCTGGCCGACGATTCCACCGCGCCGTCTGAAGCGGGCCAAACCGAAACCGGCGAAGAAAATGCGGCGGTTACGGCAACGGAATCCGCCGAAACCGAACCGGCAGCCGCAAACAAAGCATAATGTCGACAAACAGCAGGCAGGTAAACTTGCCGCAGGTTTAGCCAAAACTCAGGCCGTCTGAAAACCTTTTCAGACGGCCTGTTGTCATTCAAGCGTTTTAAACCAATTCGCCGCGCAGCGAGAACGTGTAAGCTTCCGTGATTTCCAGCTCGACCATTTGGTTGATCAAATCGGCGGAGCCGGTGAAATTCACCACGCGGTTGTTGGCGGTACGCGCCTGCAACTGGTCAGGGTCTTTTTTCGAGATGCCTTCCACCAGGCAGCGCTGCACCGTGCCGAGCATGGTTTGGTTGATGCGGGCGGTTTCGGCCTCAATCACTTCGTTCAAGGCTTCCAAACGGCGCACTTTTTCTTCGTGCGGCGTGTCGTCGGGCAGGTTGGCGGCGGGCGTACCGGGGCGCGGGCTGTAAATGAATACGAAGCTCAAATCGAAGGCGATGTCTTTCACGAGCTTTAAGGTTTGCTCGAATTCGCGCTCGGTTTCGCCGGGGAAACCGACGATAAAGTCGGAACTCAAACACAAATCGGGGCGGATGGCGCGCAGTTTGCGGATGATGGATTTGTATTCCAGCGCGGTGTAGCCGCGTTTCATTGCCGAGAGCACGCGGTCGGAGCCGCTCTGAATCGGCAGGTGCAGGTGCGAAACCAGTTTGGGCAGGTCGCGGTAGCATTCGATGATGGCATCGGAAAATTCGCGCGGGTGGCTGGTGGTGAAGCGCATACGCTCGATGCCGGGGATTTCGTGCACGATGCGCAGCAGGGTGGCGAAGTCGCAGATGTCGCCGTTGTCCATTTCGCCGCGGTAGGCGTTCACGTTTTGCCCCAACAGGTTGATTTCTTTCACGCCCTGCTGTGCCAGGCCGGCAATTTCCACCAAAACGTCATTGAGCGGGCGCGAAAATTCTTCGCCGCGGGTGTAGGGCACCACGCAGAAGCTGCAATATTTGGAACAGCCTTCCATAATCGACACGAACGCCGAGCCGCCTTCGACGCGTGCGGGCGGCAGGTGGTCGAATTTTTCGATTTCGGGAAAGGAAATATCCACCTGCGAGAGACCGGTGGTTTCTTTGTCCATAATCATTTTCGGCAGGCGGTGCAGGGTTTGCGGGCCGAACACCACGTCCACATAGGGCGCGCGTTTCACGATGGCTTCGCCTTCCTGCGAGGCCACGCAGCCGCCCACACCGATAATCAGGTTGGGGTTTTTGGCTTTCAGGGGCTTGATGCGGCCTAAATCCGAAAACACTTTTTCCTGCGCTTTTTCACGCACGGAGCAGGTGTTGAACAGAATGATGTCGGCCTCTTCGGCCTCGCTCACTTGCACCAAATCGTCGCCTTCCGCGAGCACGGAAAGCATTTTTTCGCTGTCGTATTCGTTCATCTGACAGCCGAAGGTGCGGATAAATACTTTTTTCATATCAAACGGGTAAATGGTTTATTGGTGGGCAGCGCGCTGCTCGAAGGCTTGTTTTTCGGCATCGGTGAGCACCCAGATTTCGCTGACGCTGCCGGCTTCGTTGCGGCGCACGGCCACGGCTTTGCCGGTGTGGCCGGTGAGTTTGCCGCGCACGATGAAACGGTTGCGTTCGTCTTTGATGCGCAAATCGGGCGTGGTGTTAAATGCGGCGGCGTTGCCGTCGAGCCAGCCCAGCGTGAGGATTTTCAGCCAGGAAAGGCCGCCGTCGCTCAACACGATTTGCGGATAAGCCACCTGCTTCAACACGGCCACGTCCATATCGGCCGGCACGGCGCGCTGCGCCCAGGTTAAAGAAGAGAACAATAAAATCAACAGGGTAAACAGTTTTTTCATAATATTTTTCTGCCGTAATGTGAGTAAGACAGCGGCGGATTATAGCACATCGGGTAAGATAGAGCCTTTGTTTCCAATAGGAATTCGGCCTGCGGGCGGCAGGGTTGCGGAAATGATGCAAAGGCTATATATAGGATAGGCCGTCTGAAAAATATCGTGCGGCGCCGGCACAAACGCCGCACGATATTTTTCAGACGGCCTCAAACGATAAAAAAGGAAACCCCATGCCGCACACACTCCCCCTGATCACGCCCGCCGTTTGCGGCCTGCCCGAAACCTTTTACAGCCGCGTTTGCCCCGAGCCGCTCGCCCAACCTTATTGGGTGGCGCAAAACCACGCGCTGGCGGCAGAAATGGGGTTGGCGCCGTCTGAAATCTTCGACAACACCGACAACCTGCTCTACCTTGCCGGCAGCGCGCCCGCCTACTACCCCGCGCCCGTGGCCACCGTGTACAGCGGCCACCAGTTCGGCGTATATGTGCGCCAACTCGGCGACGGGCGCGCGGCTTTGCTGGGCGATAGCACCGGCGGCGGACAACGCTGGGAATGGCAGCTCAAGGGAGCGGGCAAAACACCTTATTCGCGCTTTGCCGATGGCCGCGCGGTGTTGCGCTCGAGTATACGCGAATACCTCTGCTCCGAAGCCATGCACGGCTTGGGCATCGCTACCACGCGCGCGCTGGCGCTTACCGGCAGCAACGATGCGGTTTACCGCGAAGAAGCCGAAACCGCCGCCGTGGTAACGCGCATCGCGCCGAGCTTTATCCGCTTCGGCCATTTCGAATACCTCTACCACACCGGCCAGCACCACAACCTGCCCGTGTTGGCCGACTTTTTAATCGAACAACACTTCCCCGAATGCCGCGAAGCCGACAACCCTTATCTGGCATTTTTCCAAACCGTTTCGCAGCGCACCGCCGCCCTGATAGCCGCCTGGCAGAGCGTGGGCTTCTGCCACGGCGTGATGAACACTGACAATATGTCGGCACTCGGCCTTACCATAGATTACGGCCCGTTCGGCTTTCTCGACCATTACGACCGCCGCCACATCTGCAACCATTCCGATTCCGGCGGGCGCTACGCCTACAACGAACAGCCCTATGTGGCGCATTGGAACCTGAGCCGCTTCGCCTCGTGCCTGCTGCCGCTGGTGTCGGAAAGCGCATTAATCGACGAGCTGGAACGCTTTCCCGAAGCGTTTCAGACAGCCTATGCCGCCAAAATGCGCGCCAAAATCGGCCTGCAAACCGAAGAAAAAACCGACGGCGAACTCATCGGCGACATGTTTGCCGCCCTGCAAGGCAGCAAAGTAGATTTCACCTTGTTTTTCAGGCACTTGGCCGGCGTGGGCAACACACACGGCGAACCGCTGCCGCAAGAGCTGGCCGCCCTGTTCCAAGGCCCCGCCGACGCCTTTATCCACTGGATCGGGCGCTACCGCGGCCGACTGCGCGCCGAAAACAGCAACCCCGAAGCGCGCGCCGAGCGCATGAACGCGGTCAACCCGCTGTATATATTGAGAAACTACCTGCTCGAACAGGCCATCGAACAAGCCAAAAACGGCGACTTCCGCGAAATCGAACGCCTGCACCGTTGCATGCAGAACCCGTTTGAAGCGCGGCGGGAATTTGCCGACTTCGCCGAACAGCCGCCGGAATGGGCCGGCGGCATTTGCGTGAGCTGTTCGAGTTAGCACCGTGCCTGTTTTAAAAAAAGCGCAGGCCGTCTGAAATACCCGACTGCCGGATACCCGACTGCCGTCATACTCGGGCTTGACCCGAGTATCTCTTTTTCTTCACAAACAAACAGATGCTCGGGTCAAGCCCGAGCATGACGCAAGTGTTTTAAGGTGTCGGAAAGAATTTTGCAAAGGCCTCGGCCTGCCGCTTATCCCTGCTATAATCCGCATCTTTCCACAGGCCGTCTGAAAACATGAACACCCGCCCCACCCGCATTCTCGGTATCGACCCCGGCAGCCGCGTTACCGGCTTCGGCGTGATCGACGTGCGCGGTCGCGAGCATTTCTATGTGGCGTCCGGCTGCATCAAAACCCCGCCGAACGCGCCGCTGGCCGAACGCATCGCCGTGATTGTGAAGCATATCGACGAAATCATCGCCGCCTACCGCCCGCAGCAGGCGGCGGTGGAACAGGTGTTTGTGAACGTCAACCCCGCCGCCACGCTGATGCTCGGCCAGGCACGCGGCGCAGCGCTGGCGGCGCTGGTGATGCACAATCTGCCCACGTTTGAATACACCGCCCTGCAAGTCAAACAGGCCGTGGTCGGCAAAGGCAAGGCCGCCAAAGAGCAGGTGCAGCATATGGTGGTGCAGATGCTGGCCCTGTCGGGCACGCCGCAGGCCGACGCCGCCGACGGCCTCGCCGTCGCCCTCACCCACGCCCTGCGCAACCACGGCCTGGCCGCGCAGTTGCAGCAAGGCGGCCTGCAAATCAAACGCGGGCGTTTTCAAGTGAAATAAACCCGGCTTTTTTGTTATACAATCCGCTTTTCTTTTCACAACTGCAAAACCTTATGAAAGCCATGATTTTAGCGGCCGGGCGCGGCGAGCGTATGCGCCCGCTCACCGACACCTGTCCGAAGCCCTTGTTGAAAGTAGCGGGCGAACCGCTGATCGGCTGGCATCTGCGCCGCCTGCGCGCCGCCGGCATAGTCGAAATCGTGATCAACCATGCCTGGCTGGGTGCGCAAATCGAAGCGGCCTTAGGCTCGGGCGGGGCTTACGGCGTGAATATCCGCTACTCGCCCGAAGGCGAAACCGGCTTGGAAACCGCCGGCGGCATCGCCACCGCGCTGCCGCTGTTGGGTAGCGAGCCGTTTTTGGTGGTAAACGGCGATGTGTTAACCGATATTGATTTTCAGACGGCCTTTGCAGCGGCCGAAACCTTGCGCCGGCAGCGCAAACTGGCCCATTTGTGGCTCGTGCCCAATCCCGAACACAATCCGAAGGGTGATTTCATTTTGCAGGAAAACGGTGCGGTGGCCTCGGCGGATGCGGCCGGAGAAGCGCTCACGTTCAGCGGCATGGGGGTTTACCACCCCGATTTGTTCCGCAACACACCGCCGCGCCAAGCCGCCAAACTCGCCCCGCTCTTGCGCGAAGCCATGTCTGCGGGCTTGGTTTCCGGCGAAAAACACACGGGCTTGTGGTTGGACGTGGGCACGGCGGAACGGCTGGCCGAAGCGGATAAATTGGCGCAGGGTTGGGTTGGCGGCAGTTGAGGGATTCTGCAAAAGTACAGGCCGAGACCTTTGCAAAATTCGTTTAGGCCGTCTGAAATATCCGATTATCGTCATTCCCGCGTAGGCGGGAATCCAGTCGTTTTTTCGTAAGTTATTGAAATAAAATACTTGATGGTTTTAAGGCTGGATTCCCGCCTACGCGGGAATGACGGGATTTAAGCATTTCAGACGGCCTTAAGGGTATTTTTGCAAAGGTCTCAGGCCGTCTGAAAATATTTTTTCAGACGGCCTGTACTTTTGCAGAAAACCGGTTGTTTTCGGGAAATCCCGGTCAGAATTTCTCGTATTCGACAATCATATATTTGCCGCCGATACCTTGTGTTTCATCGCCGTCGTCGCTCATGAAAATCAGGCGGTTTTGGCCGTTGATTTTCACCGAATCCACAGCTTCCACGTTGGTCATCAGGTTCATATTGGGCAGATCGATGGGCTTGGCCGCTGCATTGGGTTCGCCGCTCCACACCCAAAATTGCGGGAATTTCTTGCCGGTTTCGTCTTTCACTTCGTTGGTTAACACAAAGGCTTTCTGCACGGGGTCGTAGTTGAGCGAGCGGATGCCGCCGCCTTTGATGTCTAAAAAGGCCACGTCGGTGAAGTTAGGCTGCGCATCTTCGGTAAACATTTCTTTCGGGTTATCGATATACAGCACCATGGATTTGTCGCTGAACTCGGGATCGCGGAAGCCGAGCAACAGGCGGTTTTTCACCGGGTCGTAAGCCAAGCCTTCGATATTAACGGTTTTGAAATCAAGCATGGTGCCGACTTTATTGCGGATAAGCTGTCCCACCTGCTCGGAATTTTCCAAAATATCCACCAAGCCGTCGAACGAACTGAGTTC
Organism: Neisseria dentiae; assembly: GCA_041827905.1. Taxonomy (GTDB): domain Bacteria; phylum Pseudomonadota; class Gammaproteobacteria; order Burkholderiales; family Neisseriaceae; genus Neisseria; species Neisseria dentiae_B. The sequence continues at coordinate 2,474 of JBHALY010000176.1, read as the reverse complement.
CACCACGTCGTTGCCGCGGATTTTGAAGCGGATGAAGTGTTCGCGGTCGGGGCGGCGCACACCTTCTCGGTTACGCGAGTGCGAGGTGATGGCATAGATGTAGCCGTCGTTATCCATGGTTAAGCCCTCCAAATCGCTGAGTTTGCGTTTGAAGCCGCGAACGATGCGGGTGTCGGCCGTTTCGTTTTCTTCGAGCGAGCCGTCGGGTTTGAACGAAACGATGCTGGCGGCGCGCGAATGCTCGTCCTCAACCACCAGCAGGCGGCCGTCGGGCAATTGCTGAACGGCGGAAGGCTCATACAGCCCTTTGAAAGAATAAATGCCCACCTTGCTCAACTCCGCGGCGCTTTTCTCTGCCTGCATAGAAGGCACCACGCTGGGCAGGGTTTTGATGGCGATAAAGGCCAGCACCGAAACCAGCAGCCCCCAGCGGAATGCGGCATACGACATATTCAGATATTTGAACTGCTTGTTGGCCAGCAAACCGAGCCAGTAAAGCTCGTCGCTCATTTTTTTATACACCTGCTCGCGGTCGGCCATGATGTCCTGCATCATTTCCCAATAGCGCTCTTTCGAGATTTTCACACGGTCTTCATAAATCAGGATGTTCGGCGTTTCATCGACATAGTGCGCTTCAGGCTCAAACACGCGGGCTTTGAAATCTTTCAGCGAGGCTTTGCGTTTGAATACGTCTTTCAGCCATTCAACCGTTGCACGCAATTTGCCCATGCGTTCGGGCGAGGCCGACAATAAGGCGAACACGATGGAAGAGGCGGCGGTGGCCATAAAAATGCCCGCCGGCACGAGAAATTCGGGCGAAGTAGAGAAGATAAACGCACCCGAGATCATCAGCGCCGACACGATAAAGCCGTTGAGCGAAATCATAATATTGGCCTTGGTGGCCGCCAGCGCCAGCAGCTCCATTTCGGTGCGGAAGGCGTTGCGGAACATGGTTTCCACGCCTTTGGCGGTGCCGATCTGCACCACCGATTCGGCAATGGGCGTCAGCTCCGTTTCCGCTTCTTTTTCTTTGCGTTTGGCTTCTTTTTTGGCTTTCTTCTTCGCTTTTTTCGCATCCTGCTCTTCGGTGCCGTTTTCCGCCGCTGCGCTTTGCGCTTCAGCACCCTCTTCTACCGTTTGGCCGGGGTCTGTTTGGGCGGTATCGTCTAAGTTTTCCAAAAACAATACCGGTTCCTGCTTGAAAGTGTTGTCGGTTTGGGTGTGCGCCGCGTCATGAAGCGGGTTACCGAAAGAAACGCCCTGCTGGGCGTCTTGGTTTTCAGACGGCATATCGTCGGTTTTGCGGGCTTTGTTGTTGTTTTCTGCCATATCGGAATCCTGTTATTACTGTGTGTGATAATTTTCCAGTTTATGTTTAAATTTAAATAGATGAAATTATCATTATAACCAAACAAACTAACAATAAGATTTACATCCTTATAAATTGAATAACGTTTGTTAACGGTTGATGTAACTTTATATAAACACAAAGGTTTTTGGCTATTGTTGGTATAGCTTTCATTTATAGCTCTTCTTCGTAAAATTGTTTAATTTAAAACAAACTCCGAAAATTTGCAGGCGTCCGTGATCGAAGCAGTTTAATCCGCTATATTCCGCACACCATGCGTGAAACAATTCAGGCCGTCTGAAACGTTTCAGACGGCCTGAGCTTTTTATGGTTAAACCGGTTCGTTAGGGTTTGCGCTGCTCAAACAACCAATCGCGGATACCTTCGATGTTGTAGGCAATGCGCCAAGTGTTGATGTGGTTGGCGCCGCTGTTGTCGGTTTGGCCGGCGGGCACTACCGTGCCTTTCTGCAAAACGGTGTAGTTGATGTTGGCATTTTGGCTGCGCATGGCGCGGGCTTCGGCGTCGAACTCGGCGGGCGTGGAGAGGCCGCTCCATGTTTTGCGCGCCACTTTGGCACCGCGTTTTTCGAGGGCGGCGGTAACGGCGTTCATGCCCGGATAGGCTTTTTCATCGCCTTCGGCAACCATAATCCACATTTTGCTTTTCGCCAGCGGCGCAACTTTGGCGGCATCCCACTGTGCGGCCACAATGTAGGAAGCGGCGAAGAAATCGGGGTGTTTGATGTTCATCGCCATTTCCATCATGCCGCCGCCCGACTGGCCGGTGGCATAACGGCGTGCGGGGTCGATATTATATTGGGTTTGCAGGTGTTTGATGAGGTTGATCACGGCATCCGCATCGTTGGTGGCTTCGGATTTGTCGTTCACGGTTTTATGGTTGAACTGCGGCGCCAACACGAATGCTTCGTTTTTGGCCTGCGATTCGGGTGAAGCCCAAACCACGGCGCCCAATCCCTGCTGGAGGGTGGTTTTGACCTCGCTGCCGGTTACGCCCGCATCGTGGATAAACAGCACCAGCGGGTAGGCTTTCTGCGGGTTGTAGTTTTTCGGCACAAACAGGTTGTAGTTAACGGTTACGCCGGTTTGCGGGTCGGCAAACGAGG
>JBHALY010000175.1:0-12661 GCA_041827905.1 Neisseria dentiae | reverse complement strand
TTTCTAGTGCCGTTACGTTTAATGCTTCGGGAGGTGCAAAAAGGGCATTTTTTGTGTTCAAAACCTTTGAATCCTTGAAATCCTTTCAGGATAAGGCTTTCAAGGATTTTTAGCACCCATTTTGTCCCTTACGCCAAAAATTTGTTTTCTCCGTATTCGTCGGCGCGCAGATTGGTTTTCGGCGCGTGGAACTGGTGGATCAGATAGCCGTGCGCGCCGTGCAGCTCGATGGCGTCGAAACCCGCTTCCACCGCGCGGCGCACGGCATCCTGAAACGCCTGCACGGTTTGGGCGATTTCTGCGCGCGACAATTCGCGCGGTTCCTGATAGCCGCCCCAGCGCGGGTCGGCTTCCACACCGCCGCCGTACGCGCCGTTGGCCGAAGCGGACACCACATCGTCGGCGCCCAAGGCTTTGCGGCCGGCGTGGGCGATTTGAATGGCAATCTTGCCGCCGCGCGCATGCACGGCATCGACGATTTTTTTGAACGCATCGCGCTGTTCGTCGTTCCACAAGCCCAAGCAGGCGGGCGAAATGCGGCCGTTAGGCGCGACATTGGTCATCTCCACAATAATCAGGCCGACGCCGCCGACGGCGCGCGAAACGTAGTGCACATAATGCCAATCGTTCGGCATGCCGTCTGTGGCCTGATATTGGCACATCGGCGGCATCACCAGGCGGTTTTTCAGCTCAAGGTTTTTGATGGTCAACGGGGTGTTGAGAAAACGGAATTTAGCCATTTTGGTCTCCTTATTCACTTATTAACAAATCAGTATCATACGCTTAATAGGCCGTCTGAAAAGCTGAATCAGGTCTCAAACGGCTTTCAGACGGCCTATGGTTTACACAAATGCAGGCAGCACGGTTTCGCTCAATTCCTGTAACACTTCTTTGGCCGGGCGGCGGGTGGGCTTGAGATTAATGGTAACGTGCGCCAAGCCTTGTTCGCGCTGCGCTTGCCAGTGCTCCGCCAGACGTTGCGCGCCGCCGCGCAAGAAGATGTTGTGGAGCAGCCGCACAGGCTCTGCCGGGTTTTCGGCCAGATCCACAAAGTTGGCATAACCGAACGGTTTCCAAGTTTGGCCGTCGCCCAATTCGTTTATGGTATTAATGATTTTACCGACTTGCTGCGGATCGACGCCGTGCCAAATCCATGCGTCGGGGGTGTTGGCGAGCCAGGCCAAATCCTGCCGTGCGCGGCCGATGGCGATTTTCGGCAGCACGCTTTGCGGCTTGGGCAGCATATCGATGTTGCCGCTCAAAGTGCCGTAATGTTCGCTGCTGCGGCGCGGGAACGGTTCGCGGGTGGCGGTGTCGATGATGGCCCACGCTTCGCGGAAACGCTCGGCGCGGTTGTCGAAATTTTGTGCAAAGGCGGGGTATTCCACCGGTCGGTCGCCGCTAGACATGCCGAGCAGAAAACGGCCGTCTGAAAGTGCGTCGATGCTGGCGGCGGCTTTGGCCACGTGCAACGGTTCGCGCAGCGGGGTAACGATGCCGGCGGTGCCAATGGCAATGCGGCGGGTCTGCGCGGCGAGATAACCGGCGGTTACGAAGGGATCATAAATCTGGCCGGTATCGCCGAAATTGGGATCGTAAAACGGCACGTCACGCAGCCACAGCGCGGCAAAACCGCTCTGCTCGGCCGCTTGTGCCAGCCCGGCAAAATCGTGCAGCTCGGGGAAAGGGCTGTCGGCATAGCCTTTGAACGGCGCAATCAGGCCGAAAGTGAGTTTGCCCGCTTGGAACACGCGCGAAAAGGCTGCGTGTTGCGCCAAGGTTTCGGGCAGTTTGAGGCCGTCTGAAAGCGGCGCGGCGGCGGGGCTTTGTTCAAACAGTTTGCTATTGTCTTGGTTTAACACGGAGAAATTGGGAAGTTGGGTTTCCATAATGGTGTCTCCTAAGCGAATATTAAATCGTATTTACAGCCACTTCGCCGCGGCGCGCCCGAGCCACCTGTGATACCAGCAAGGCCAAACCCGCCAGTGACAGCACTACGCCCAATACCGCAGTAGAAGCCAAACCGGTTTGTGCTGCGGCAATACCGCCGCTGAACGAACCGAGCGCAATGCCCGAATTGAAACCGGCAATATTCAAGCCTGCTGCCACACCTTGTGCATGGGGTACTTTTTTACCGGCAATCGACAACAAACGCGCTTGCAGCGAAGGCACCACGGCAAAGGTAAACATACCCAGCAAAGCCACCAACACCAGCATCACCGCCGCATGAGAGGCAAACAGCGCAATTGCGGCCGAAGTGAGGATAATGCCGTTGATGAGCAGATAATTGGCTTTGCGCTCACCCAAACGATCGGTCAGTTTGCCGCCCAAGATATTGCCCACCGCTGCCGCCACACCGTAGGCCAGCATATAGAGGCCGATAGACGAAGCCGATACGCCTGCAACATCAGTCAACAAAGGAGTGATATAAGTGTAAGAAGCGAACGAACCGGAATAGGCCAGCACGGTAACCAAAGCAGCAGACAACAGCGCCGGATGGAAAATCAAAGCCAGCGTTTTTTTGGCCGACACACGTTGCAAAGTGACCAGCGGGTCTTTCATACCGAACAGCAAACCGAAGAAGCCGACGGCGCCGAATACGCCGATGGCCGCCATCAGCCAACGCCACGGCAGTACGCCGCCCAGCCAAGTGCTGACCGGTACACCCACGGCCATCGCCACGGTAAAGCCGCCGAACACCACCGCCACCGCGCTGCCCGCTTTATTGGCACCGGCCAGTTGCGCCGCCGTGCTGGAAGCCACAGCCAAAAACAGGCCGTGCCCCAAACCGGCCACAAAACGCGAAGCAGTCATTACCGCCAAGCTGTCGGAAAACGCAGCCAAAAAACTACCCAAGCTGAACACCAGTGCCGTTGTCAGCATGGCGCTTTTGCGCGACCAATTCATGGTAAGCGCAGTCAGCAGCGGTGCGGCCACAGTCGCACCCAAAGCATAAGCAGCCACAATACTGCCGGTCTGCCCCGCGCCGATACCCAAATCTGCGGCGATTTGCGCGGTTAAGCCAATCGGCAGAAATTCGGCCAGCCCCAAGGCAAAGGCACTAATAGCAAAAATATAAATAACGTACGGCATCATTGTTTCCTTTATAAATATCTAAAAATATAGATTTAAATTAATTTTAAAAAAACGCTGCAAACAGCGGTTTTCTGCTTGGCGGAACGAGTGCCCCGCCCTGCCAAACTTACACAGCCTGTTGCAAGGCTTCGATAAAACCGGCCACGCCTTGCGGCAGATAGCGGTAATAAGTCCATTTGCCCACCCGCCGGCTTTCAATCAGCCCGGCCTGCTTTAAGGTGCTCAAATAACCCGACACCACCGACTGCGCCAAACCCGATTTTTCGGTGATCATGCCCACGCATACCCAGCCGTCGAACGCTTCGCCCGAGGCTTGCAGCATTTCTTGGTTCTCCAAACGCTCGGCCGGAAAATGCTCGTAAGGGTTTTTCAGCCATTGCAGCATTTGATAGCGGTGTTCGTTGGACAAGGCTTTTAAGATTTCGATGATGTTCATGGTATTGTGCGGTTTGTGTGTATGGCGGCCATTATATCTAGTTTTTTAGATTTGTAAATAGGAAGCAATAAAAAAGGCCGTCTGAAAATATTCGGCACTCTCTCCAATTAAAGAATGCTCTGTTTTCAGACGGCCTTTGTTTAATCAAACATTATTGCCGGGCGGCCTCATCGTTTTGGGTGTAACGCTTCAAACCGCCGCCGAGGGCTTTATACAGGTCGGCGAGGTTTTCCAAACGGGTGAGCTGATTGGCCAGCAGCGCGGTATCGGCACTGTAGCTGCTGCGCTCGGCGTCGAGCAAATCAAGCGCGCTGGATACGCCGTGGCGGTAGCGTAAATTAATCAGGCGCAGCGAGTCGGCATAAGCCTTGCTCTGTTTGGTTAAAGCGGCATTGCTTTTATCCAGCTGCTCGCGGGCAACCAAGGCGTTGGCTACGTCTTGGAAAGCCGACTGTACGGCGGCTTCGTAGTTAACCACCTGAATCTGCTGGCGGATTTTTGCAGCATCGAGGTTGGCTTTGTTGCTGCCCCAGTTGAAAATCGGCAGATTGATGGTTGGTGCGAACGACCATGTGCCGTTGCCGCCCTTAAACAAACCGCTCAACTCGGTAGAGCCTGTACCGATGGTGCTGGTAAGGCTGATACTGGGGAAAAACGCCGCACGCGCCGCGCCGATATTGGCGTTGGCCTGTTTGAGCGAATGCTCCGCCGCACGGATGTCGGGGCGGTTAAGCATCACTTCGGAGCTTAAGCCTGCGGGCAATTTGCTGATTTTGAACTGTTTGTTCAACGGCAACCCGGCCGGCAAATCGGCCGGAAGCGGCTGGTTAATCAGCACGGCCAACGCATTTGCCGCCTGCTCTTTGGATTTCACGGCATTAGCATAGTCGGCTTTGGCCGATTCGATCAGGGCTTCCTGCTGGCGCAAATCAACGGCGGAAACCACGCCCGCTTTGTGTTTCAGCTGGGTGAGCTTGTAGGTTTGCTCGCGGGTTTTCAACACGTTTTGCGCCAGCTTCATGCTCTCTGCGGCATAAAGTTCGTTGAAATAGGCTTTCGCCACCGAAGCCACCAGAGAAAGATGGGTGGCATCGCGTGTGGCGGCACTGTTGAAATAGCTTTGCAAAGCGGCTTCGGTGTTGCTGCGCACTTTGCCGAACAGGTCGATTTCATAAGAAGTAACGCCCAAGCCGACATTGTAAGCCGATGATACAGACGACTGACCGGTGCTGCTCAAATCGGCCGCCGTTCTGCCGCGCGAACCGCTGCCGGTGGCATTGATGCCGGGCAGCAGTTCGGCACGCTGAATCATATACTGCTTGCGCAAGGCTTCGGCATTGAGCGCGGCACTGCGCAAATCGGTGTTGCGCGCCAACGCGATTTCAATCAGGCGGTGCAGGCGCGGGTCGGCGAAGTAATCCTGCCAGCCCAAAGAGGCCGCCTGAATGCCGGTGCCGGGATAAGTGTCGTATTTGAAATTCTCGGGCACGTTCACCTGCGGCTGCTCGTATTTCGGAATCATGGCGCAGGCCGATAAGGCAATGCTCACGGCCACGGCACTGATAAGGGGTTTGAAATTCATGTTTTTCATACTTAATCCTTGCTGGGGTGGGCATTATCGATTAAGGCGGCATTGTCTGCAACCTGTTCTTGCGCAGGGATGCCGTGGCCTCCTTTAAAGATTTTACGCACCACAACATAAAACACCGGCACTAGGAATACGGCCAGAATCGTGCCGACCAACATCCCCCACAACACGGCCGTACCGATGGCGCGCTGGCTAGCCGAGCTGGCACCGCTGGCAATATACATCGGCACCACCCCCAGGATAAATGCGAACGAAGTCATCAAAATCGGACGGAAACGCAGATGAGCCGCTTCTTTTGCCGCTTCTATCGCGCTTTGGCCGCGTTCTTGCAAATCTTTGGCAAACTCAATAATCAAAATCGCATTTTTCGCGCTCAATCCCATCACGGTAATAAAACCGATACGGAAATAGATGTCGTTCAAGTATGCCGCCGATCCGCCAAATAATGCGTCGAAAAAGTTACGGCCGGTTGCCCCCAGAGCCACACCCACCAAGCCCAACGGAATCACCAAGATGACAGCCAACGGAATCGACCAACTTTCATACAGTGCGGCCAAAACCAAAAACACCGCAATCGCAGACAAGATATAAATCATCGTCGTTTGCGAACCGCCTTTAATCTCTTCGCGCGACTGGCCGGCCCATTCCAAGCTGTAACCGCCCTGCATTTCGTCTACCATCTGCTGAACCGCAGCCATGGCCTCTCCCGAAGAATAGCCCGTGGCCGGAGAACCGGTAATCTGCATGGCAGGATAACCGTTGAAGCGGACGCTTTGTTCCATACCGTTCTCCCACGACACGGTGGCAACGGTCGACAGCGGCACGGCAGTACCCGAGCTGTTAGGCACGGTAATATTCAAAATATCGGCAGGCTGCATACGGGCGGACGCATCGGCTTGAACCACAACACGTTGCAGACGGCCTTTATTCGGAAAGTCGTTTACATAGCTCGAACCCAAAGCGTTCGACAATGCCGTCTGAATGCTGGAGAAGCTGATGCCTTGCGCGGCTGCTGCCTGACGGTTGATGTCGATTTTCAACTGCGGCGCATCTTCCAAGCCGCTGGCGCGGACGGTGCTGGCATCAAAAACCGGATTTTGGCGCATTTTCTGCATCAATTCGTTACGGCGCGCCAACAAAGCTTCATGGCCGCTGTTGTTACGGTCTTGCAGATAAAAATCCAAGCCCGAGCTGTTACCCAATTCTTGAATGGCCGGCGGCACAATCGCAATACCGAAACCGTCTTTCAAAGTGCCCATCATCGCACCGGTTAATTTACCGGCTACGGCAGTCGCATCGCTGCCCGGCCCTGTACGTTCCGCCCAGTCTTTGAGCATGATGAAGCCCATCGCCATGTTTTGGCCCGAACCGGAGAAGCTGAAGCCTGATACGGCAATCACGTCTTTTACTTCAGGCATAGCCTTCGCCAACTGGGTAACCTGCATCAATGTATTGTCGGTACGCTCTTTGGTTGCGCCGGCAGGCAGCTGGATACTGGCCATCATATAGCCTTGGTCTTCGGTCGGTAAGAATGACGAAGGCAGACGCATCATTAAAAACACGCCCACGGCAGCCAAACCCGCATAAATTACAAGCATACGGCCGACTTTGCGTAAGCCGGCGGCAACCCAGCCGCTGTAACGGTGCGTCAAAACATCAAACTTGCGGTTGAACCAGCCGAAGAAACCTTTTTTCTCTTCGTGGTGCCCTTTCGGAATCTGTTTCAACATCGTTGCACACAAGGCCGGCGTCAACGTCAATGCCAAGAAGGCTGAGAACGCAATGGCCGATGCCATCGTGAGTGAGAACTGCCGGTAAATATTACCGGTTGCGCCGCTTAACATCGCCATCGGTATGAATACGGAAATCAATACCGCAGTAATACCGATAACCGCACCGGAAATCTGCCCCATGGCTTTTTTGGTGGCTTCTTTCGGCGGCAAGCCTTCTTCCCCCATAATCCGCTCGACGTTTTCCACCACCACAATCGCATCGTCCACCACAATACCGATGACCAATACCATTGCAAACATCGTCAATACGTTAATCGACATACCCATATACGCGATAAAAGCAAAACCGCCCAAAATGGAAATCGGCACAACAATGGTCGGAATCAGGGTATAGCGGATGTTTTGCAGGAAGATATACATCACGATAAATACCAGCACCACCGCTTCCAACAGGGTATGCACCACTTTTTCAATCGACAGCTCTACGAATGTCGAAGTGTCATACGGTGCCGACCAAGACATACCGTTCGGAAAGTATTTTTCCAAACTGTCCATTTTGGCTTTTACCGCAGTAGCGGTAGCCAATGCGTTACCACTGTTCGACAACATCACTGCCATACCGGTAGTGTTCACGTCGTTCAACTTGGTAGAAGTCGAGTAATCCTGCATTCCCAAGCCGATTCTTGCCACGTCTTTCAGATACACGTTGGCACCGTCGGTGGTCGAACGCAAAACGATGTTGCCGAATTCCTCTACCGTGCTCAACTGGCCTTGCGCCGTAACCGTAGCCGTTATGGTCTGGCCCTTAACCGCAGGCAGCGCACCAATCGAACCGGCCGAAATCTGAATATTTTGTGCACTCAGCGCACTGGAAACTTCACCGAACGACAAATTGTAGTTTTGCAGCTTTTTCGGGTCCACCCAAATCCGCATGGCACGTTGCGAACCGAACAGCTGTACTTGGCCGACACCTTCAATCCGCTGCAATTCAGGCACAACGTTACGCTGTGCGTAGTCGTTCATTTCCTCAACCGATTGGTTGTCGGACGACAGCATCACCACCATCAGAAAGTTGGAGCGCGCTTTCGATACGGTTACCCCGTATTGCTGTACCGTAGCCGGCAGCGACGAGGTTACTTCCGATAATTTGTTCTGCACATCCACCTGTGCCAAATCTTCGTCGGTATCCGGCGTAAACGTCAACGACACCGTACCGCTGCCGCTCGAGTCGGCGGAAGTGGTCATATAGTCCAAACCTTCGACACCGTACATATTACGCTCGATAACGGCCAATACACTGTCTTCCATCACTTGGGCAGACGCCCCCGGATAAGTGGCCGTCAGCGTAATGGTGGGCGCGGCCACGGAAGGATATTGCGAAATCGGCAGGCTTCGGATACCGAAGATACCCGCTGCAATAATGAAAATCGCAATTACCCATGCAAAAATGGGGCGGTCAATAAAAAACTTAGCCATGTATCACTTCCTTATTTCTTTTCACCGGAAGCGGCGGCAGGTTTGGCTTCTGAGGCCGTCTGAACGGCCGAGGCACCCTGTGCGGAGGCTTGCGAAGCTTGGGCCGAAGGCGGCGTCCATTCTTTAGGCGTTACTTTTTTCGCCTGCATCATGCCGGCGATGGACGTACCGTCCACAATCACTTTGTCGCCCGCTTTGAGGCCGTCTGAAATAATCCAGTTGCTGCCGTATTGCTGTGCTACCGTTACCACCCTCGGTTCCATACCGCCTTGGGCGTTCACAATCATCACCGTATCTTGCTTGCCGCGCGTTACCGCCTGTTGCGGCACCACGAATACATCATCCATATCGGCCTGCGGCAGGCTCACGCGCACATATAAATTCGGCAGCAGAATGTTATCGGGATTGGGCACTTCTGCGCGCAGGGTTACTTGGCCGGTGGTTTCGTTAACCGTCGGGTCGGCGAACAGCAGGCGGCCTTTGTGGGCGTAGGTTTTACCGTTTTCCAGTTTGATGTCCACTTCCACCGCGCCGTTTACCGCCTTCATTTTGCCGTCGGCAATGTCTTGGCGCAGCTGCATGGCTTCGGTTGCGGATTGGGTAAGGTTCACATACATGGGATTGGTTTGCTGAATCGTAGCCAGCTTGGTGGTGCTGCCGGAACTAACCAACGCACCTTCCGAAACATAAGATTGGCCGATATAACCGGAAATCGGTGCGCTGATGCGTGAGCGGTCAACATTGATTTGTGCAGACCGGATTGCTGCCTGTGCAGCCTTCACGCCGGCTTCGCCGGAACGTTTAGACTGCACGGCGGCATCGTAATCCTGCTTGCTGATGGCATCGGCCGCCACCAACGGTTTGTAGCGCGCCAAATCGGCATTGGCCTTAGCCAGCGTTGCCTGCGCTGAAGCCAGTTCGGCGCGCGCACTTTCCAAAGAAGCGATATAAGTAGCGTCGTCCAACTGATAGAGTGCCTGGCCGGCTTTCACATAGCTGCCCTCTTGAAACAGGCGTTTTTTAATGATGCCGCTCACTTGCGGCAGAATATCGGCCGAGCGGCGCGACTCCAAACGGCCGGGCAGATCGGTGCTGATGGTTACCGACTGCGGCTGCACGGTAACCACGCCCACCACGGGCGCGGGCGCCTGCTGACCCGCCGCGCCCCCTTTGCCCTGTTGGGCTGATTCTTCACTCTTGCCACAGGCAGATAGTGCCAGCAGCGTGGCAGCGGCCACAGCCGCCAAGCGCAATGTTTTAGAAGAGTAATATGTCATGATTCGATCTTTCTATGAAAATGTAATTTCCTTACATATCTTACACGGCCCAAACCATTTGCAAACCATGCAGATTTATTTTCAGCCGCCGGCAAAACCGGCAAAACCCGCCTGCATCACGCAATACAGGCATAGTAAAATAATCCGCTATTATACATACACTCTTGCATGTTGAGAAGTTATTTCTTATAATCATGAAACTTTTTTACAAAAAATAACCCGCAACACGAACCATGCGAAAAACCAAAGCCGAAGCCCTGAAAACACGCGAACACCTGATGCTGGCCGCACTGGACACCTTTTATCAAAAAGGTGTTTCCCGCGCCTCGCTCAACGAAATCGCCCAAAACGCCGGCGTAACGCGGGGGGCTTTTTATTGGCACTTCAAAAACAAAGAAGACTTGTTCGACGCCATCTTCCAACGCCTGTGCGACGAAATCGCCGGCCGCTTGGAGGCAGACTTGAACGATGATGCTGCCGATATGTGGGAAACCATGCACGTCAGCCTCACCAATATGTTTCACCGCATGGAAAACGACCCCGCACACTATAAATTCAGCAGCGTACTGCATTTAAAATGCGAGCGTACCGAGCAAAACCAGGCTATTACCGCCGTTATCGACAAATATGAAAATATGTGGCACGAACTGCTCGATGCCGTATTGAAACAATGCATCAAACAAGAATCGCTGCCCGCCGACTTAGACACCGCGCTTGCCCGGCTTTATTTGAAATCGGCGATTCACGGCTTGATTCACCAATGGCTGGTCAATCCCGAACGGGTCAATTTAAAAGAAAACGGCCCGCGCTTCGTGCAGACCATACTCGGCAGCCTCAAGCATTGCCCCACCCTGCGCAAACCGCAAACCGCCGCTTATAGTGAATCCACTTAATTTCCATTACGACGTTGCTGCACCTTAGCTCAAAGAGAACGATTTTGTAAGCCGCTGAAGCGGCAACAGAATCGGTTCCGTACTATTTGTACTGTCTGCGGCTTGCTGCCTTGTACTGAAAATGTGAGACCTTTGCAAAAATACCTTAAGGCCGTCTGAAATGTTTAAATCCCGTCATTCCCGCGCAGGCGGGAATCCAGATGGAAATATTGAAGTATTGATTAAACAAATACTTGAATGCCAAGCACCTGGATTCCCGCCTGCGCGGGAATGACGGAAATCAGATTTTTCAGGTGGTAATTTGAATTTTGCAAAGGTCTCAATGTGTGAATTCACTATAGCCGTTTCACCTGCTTTCAAAACCCGAAACCTTTGCAAAAATACTTAAGGCCGTCTGAAAACAAAGTTTCAGACGGCCTCGGATTGCAGCCACGGCATTTAACCGCCGACGCCGTTGTCTTTCAAGATTTTTTCGATTTGCTCCTGAACTTTCTGCTGCTTAACCTGCTGCGTCAGGAAAGGTTTCACCTGCTCGAACGGCGGCGCTTCCGGGTTGCGCTCGGAAGCGGCCAGCTTAAACAGATAGAATTTTCCGTCCATCTCCACCGGTTCGCGGGTAACTTGGCCGCGCGTCATGCCGTCAACCAGTTGCGCCATCACGGGCGGCAGCTGCTGGGGCGAGATAAAGTCGGCAAATGCTTGTTCGGGGTTGGGATAGCGTTTCATCAATTCGTCGAACGACAAACCTTTCAGCAGCAATTCCTGAGCCTTGCGCGCCTCTTCGGCAGAAGGGAAATGCACCTGCTGCAACTTCACCACACGAGTCTGCCGGTCGTAACCCGCACGCAATTCCGCCTCGCTAACTTCGGTGTTCCGCTCCAAATAAAGCGCATACTGCATGGCGTAAAACTGCGCCTCCACGTTTTTAAACTGGTTTTGCACTTCGGCATCTTTGTTCAACCCTGCCTTGAATGCTTCGTTTTTCAACACCTCTGCGGTTTGCAGCTGCAAAATCACGTTTTTGCGTATCGCCGCGCCGTCGGGGCGCTGCGTGCCGGGCGTGTTGTCCGCCTGTTGCAATACTTGGGCAACCATGCTGTCGATGCGCCCACGGTCGATTTCAGGGGCTTTGGCGACGGCCAAGCCGGCAGCCGCCAACACGACCGCAGCCGCCAAGATAGTGTATTTGTGTTTCATCATGGCATTCTCTCCAACTGCTTATTTGGCGTTTTGTATTTTGGCTTTGCGGTAAAGCAACTCTATCGCGCCGTCCACCCGGGCAGCCTGTAATTCTTGCGCAATGCCGTTTTTCGCGGTTTCGTAATCCGGCACTTTGGCGGCACGTTTGTCGTTAATATAAAACACGCCATACAAACCGTTGCCGTCTTCCAGCGGGGTGATGGTGTATCCGCCCTTATTCAGGTTTTTCACGACGGCATAAACGGCGGGCGCGCCCTGTTCCAAATCTTTCAAGTTCACATAAGCGGCATTCAGGCCGCCGGTCTGTTTGCCGCGCGGGTCGGCCGTATATTGTTTGGCAACGGATTTGAAGTCTTTTTTGGCTTTTAAATCGGCAATGGCTTTTTGAGCGTCCGCCGCATTGCGGGTTAAGATTTCACCCAACTGCACTTCATGGCTGCCCTGGTAAAACTTGCTGAAATCACCGTAGGCTTTTTTCACGTCGTTTTCGGTAACGGGGTTGCTGCGCAACACATGAGCGATATAAGCCTGATTTTGCAGGGCAGTTTCAAATGCCGACCACTGTTGCGTGAAGCCGGGTTTCTTGTCTTCCCCGCTCTGCTTCGCGGCCGCACGCGCCTGCTCCAGCGCCTGTTTGTATTCGGCAGACTGCTCCAACTTCAACCGCTTCGCTTCCTGTGCCACCAAAGTCATGGTTACCTGTCGCTCGGTCAGGTTGCGGCGCAGCATCGGGCTGTCTTGAACCTGCGGATTTTGACTTTGCAGCAGCTTCACTTGGTAGTCGATGTCTTTGCTGTCGATTTTCGCACCGTTCACCGTTACGATGGTTTGCGCCATCAAACTGCCGGACACCACCAACAACGCTGCGGCAGATGCAATATAAGATTTTTTCATGGTTGCTCTCTGATTTATCGGAAATCAAAATTAAACGTTAATCCGTATCAGCCGAACCGGCTTAACGG
>JBHALY010000174.1:0-7292 GCA_041827905.1 Neisseria dentiae | reverse complement strand
GTCAACACCCTGCCGCACAATGCCAAGCTGAAAACCTTTATGGCCGATATGGAACCCTTAATCGCCATGAAGCCCGATGCGCTGATTATGGCCGACCCCGGCCTGATTATGCAGGTGCGCGAAAAATGGCCGCATATGCCGGTTCATTTATCGGTGCAGGCCAACACCACCAACTATTGGGGCGTGCAGTTTTGGCAGAAAATCGGCGTGGAGCGCATTATTCTCTCGCGCGAATTGAGTTTGGAAGAAATCGCCGAAATCCGAGAGCAATGCCCCGATATCGAATTGGAAGTGTTCGTACACGGCGCCTTGTGCATCGCCTATTCCGGCCGCTGCCTGCTGTCGGGCTATTTCAACCACCGCGACCCCAACCAGGGCACCTGCACCAACGCCTGCCGCTGGGATTACAAAGTGCACGGCAGCACGGAAGACGAAGCGGGCGATGCCAAGCTGTTGCAAGGCTTCGATTTCAACCGCGCGCAAGAAGAAGCGGATGCCGCCTTCGAAGGCATCAACGGCCAGCAGCGCCACCCCGCCGCGGATAAAGTGTTTTTAATCGAAGAAGCCAACCGCCCCGGCGAATACATGCCGATTATGGAAGACGAACACGGCACCTATATCATGAATTCCAAAGACCTGCGCGCCATCGAGCAGGTGGCCAAGCTCGCCGAAATCGGCGTGGACAGCCTCAAAGTGGAAGGCCGCACCAAATCGGTTTACTACGTCGCCCGCGTGGCGCAGGCCTACCGCAAAGCGATTGACGATGCCGTGGCCGGCAAACCGTTTGACTACGGCCTGCTGGCCGAACTGGAAGGCTTGGCCAACCGCGGCTACACCTCCGGCTTTTTGGAGCGCCACCAAACGCAGGACTACCAAAACTATCTGGCCGGCCATTCGCTCGCCAAACAAAGCCAGTTTGTCGGCCAAGTGCTGGAAATCGACGCCGAAGGCTGGGCCACGGTAGAAGTGAAAAACCGCTTCGCGGTGGGCGACACGCTGGAAATCATCCACCCCCAAGGCAACCAAACGCTGGTGCTGGAAGCCATCACGCGCAAAGGCGAAGCGGTGGAGACCGCGCCCGGCAACGGCATTCAGGTGAAAATCCCGCATATGCAGGGCAAAGAAAACGCGTTGATTGCTCGGATTATGAACCCTTAACCCGCAAACTTCCGCCACGGCATGGCTGCCCGCCAACCCAAAAGCTCACAGGCCGTCTGAAACTGTTTTCAGACGGCCTGCGTTATGTTTAACCCGCACAAAGCGGCATCAGTTCGTTTCGTAATAAACGCTGACCACACCCTTGCGCTTGAGCGTGGCGCGGCCTTCCTGAACGTGCCAGCGGGTTGTGCCGTTGGCGTATTCCACGCCTTTTGCCCACGACTGAACCTGTTTCAGTTTTTCCACGCTGTTGCCCTGCTTTAACTCGACGGTTAACGGGCTGTGGTCATTACGGTAAACGGCGGTTAAACGTTTGCCTTTTTTGGTTTTGTAGTGAACGGTTTGTGCCTGCGATTCGGCCACTGCGGGAGCGGGCGCATTAGGGCGGACGGCTTTTTGCGTGCCGCAGGCGGTAAGCACAAAAGCGGCGGCGGTAAGTAAGAGGGCGTATCGTGTCATGATGTTTCGGCTTTTTATGTTATCGGAGCGGCTATTATATCTTAACTGCATATTTTAAGAAATCAGGGCTGCCAAAAAACAGGCCGTCTGAAAACATTCAAAGGTTTTCAGACGGCCTGTGCAACGGCTTTTGCCTGGTTAGTCGGCAATCACATCGAAGTTGTTGTCGGAGAATTTGGTGTCGGGCACTTTTACCAGCAGCGGGTCGGCCGCGCCGATGGCTTTCACGTCTTTTCCCGGGTAGTCGAGCGAATGCAGAAACGCGCGGATACAGTTCAAACGGGCGCGTTTTTTATCGTCGGATTTGATAATCGTCCACGGCGCATCGCCCGTGTGGGTGTGGAAGAACATGGCGTTTTTGGCATCGGTGTAGTCGTCCCAGCGGTCGAGCGACTGGATATCGACGGGCGAGAGTTTCCAATGTTTCAAGGGATCGTCGCGGCGGGAAATAAAGCGGCGCAGCTGCTCTTCGCGGCTCACCGAAAACCAGAATTTAAACAGATGGATGCCGCTGGCCACCAACATACGTTCGAACTCGGGCGTCTGGCGCATAAACAGCAGGTATTCGTGCGGCTCGCAAAAGCCCATCACGCGCTCCACGCCGGCGCGGTTATACCAAGAGCGGTCGAAAAACACCATTTCGCCCGAAGTGGGCAGGTTTTGGATGTAGCGTTGGAAATACCATTGGCCTTTTTCGGTTTCGGTGGGTTTTTCCAAAGCCACCACGCGCGCGCCGCGCGGGTTTAAGTGTTCCATAAAGCGCTTGATGGTGCCGCCCTTGCCTGCCGCGTCGCGGCCTTCAAACAGACACACGATGCGCTGGCCGGAATCTTTCACCCAGCTTTGCACTTTCAAAAGCTCGATTTGCAGCTTTTTCTTTTCTTTTTCGTAAACGCTGCGGCTCATGCGGGTGCGGTAGGGATAGTTTTCCGGCAGCGGCGCAGTGCCCGAATCTTCTTTGGTTACGCGGCCTTTGTGTTCCAAAACGGCTTTTTCAAACACTTGCAGCTCTTCTTTTTTTTCACCGAGATCCACTTGTTCAAACGGTTTTAATTGGTGGTCGGACATGTGTGCTCCTTATATAGAAAGGGTTAATCGGAATCTGTAAACTTTATAGGGTTATTCTACTACTTTTTACATAAACGAACAAAAAAACTACACGCGGCTAGATTTCCGCCCCGCCGCCGCCAAACGCCCCGCAGTCGGCTATAATGGCGGTTTTTTAACCCTGCCCGCCATGCCTTATTCCGCGCTGCTCGACGATGCCGTAAACGGCCGTGCCGTTTGTTACGAAGGCTATGCCCACAGCCGTTTTCTCACCGCCGCCGAACTCGATACGCTCGATGCCTGCCTGCACGAAGGCTGGCAGCGCGGCCTGCACGTTTTCATCTGCGCCGACTACGAATTCGGCCTGCCTCTCGCCAATCTGCCCGGCCGCACCGATGCCCGCCTCGCCCTGCATTGGTTTAAACACAAACGCGAAACCGACGCAGCCTCGTGGCTGGCGGCACATTGCCCGCAAAACGTGCCGGCCGGCATTTCCGCCCCGCAAAGCGACACCCCGCAAACCGCCTATATACAGGCCGTACACGACATACAGGCGGCGATTGCGCGCGGCGACACCTATCAGATTAATTACACCACACGCCTGCACCTCACGGCCTACGGCCACCCCGCCGAACTCTACCGCCGCCTGCGCCAGCCCGTTCCCTACGGCGCCTGCGCCTGCCTGCCCGACATGCACGGCAAGCCGCGCTGGATATTGTGTTTTTCGCCCGAGCTGTTTCTCGATATTTCTTCAGACGGCCTCATCCGCACCGAGCCGATGAAGGGCACGGCGCCGATTCTGAACGACGGCTTCGACGAGCAACGCGCCCGCAGCTTGCAGGCCGACCCGAAAAACCGCGCCGAAAACGTGATGATTGTGGATTTATTGCGCAATGATTTGGGTAAAATCGCCCAAACCGGCCGTGTGCGCGTACCCGAGCCGTTTAAAGTGAGCCGCTTCGGCAGCGTGTGGCAGATGACCAGCCTGATAGAAGCCGAAGCCAAACCGCAAACCCGCGCCGCCGATATTTTCCGCGCCGCCTTCCCCTGCGGCTCGATTACCGGCGCACCCAAACGCATGAGCATGCAGATTATCGGCCAAACCGAAACCGCGCCGCGCGGGCTTTACACCGGCAGCATCGGCTTTCTCGAGCCTTGCGAAGGCGGCCTGGGCTTTCGCGGCACGCTCAACGTGGTAATCCGCACATTGGAACTCTCCCCGCTTTCAGACGGCCTCTACCGCGGTGTTTACGGCGTAGGCTCGGGCATCGTGGCCGACAGCGAGGCGCAGGCCGAATACACCGAGTGCCAATGGAAAGCCCGTTTTCTCAACCGCCTCCAGCCCGAATTCGGCATTTTTGAAACCCTGCGCGCGCAACACAAACAATGCACCCTGCTGCACCTTCATGCAGGCCGTCTGAAACAGTCTGCCGCCGCCCTCAACCTGCCCTGCCCCGACCACCCCGAAGCGCATATCCGCGCCTACCTGAACACCCTGCCCGACAACGGCGCTTTCCGCGTGAAAGCCGAATTAACCGCCTCAAGCGGCCTCACCTTCAGCCACGCGCCGCTGGACGGCGGGCCGCCGTTGCCGAAGGTGTGCCTGGCCGAAACGGTTTTGCCCGCGCACGACTATCTGCGCCGTTTCAAAACCACCCGCCGCGAAATTTACGATACAGGCTGGCGGCAGGCCGAACGGCAAGGCGCGTTCGACAGCCTGTTTTTCAACCGCGACGGCTTCCTGCTCGAAGGCGGCCGCAGCAACGTGTTTGTGAAAACCGGCAACGAATGGCACACCCCCGCCCTCGATTTGGACATACTCAACGGCGTGATGCGCCAAGCCGTGCTGGCCGACCCCGAACGCTATCTGGGTGCGGCAACCGTGTGCGAAAGCCGCATCACCCGCGCCATGCTGCGCGATGCCGGAGAAATCCGCCTGAGCAACGCCCTGCGCGGCGTGTTTGCGGTGGACTTGGCAAAATAAGCCGAAACCTTTGCAAAATTCTTTGAGGCCGTCTGAAATGCTTAAATTCCGTCATTCCCTCCTGCGCGGGAATGACGATAATCGGATGTTTCAGACGGCCTGAACATGACTTTTCTCAATTCCTCCCCAGCCAACCATTGCCCGTCCTCCCCCGTCTGCCTACAATGTGCCGGAACCTACCCCGAAAGGAGCCAGCCATGAAAGGCATTCTGATTCTGAAAGACCCCGACTACCGCGCCGTGTTCAGCAGCAACATTTCCGAAGGCGACCTGCCCGCAGGCGATGTAACCGTGCGCGTGAAATATTCCACCCTCAACTACAAAGACGCCCTCGCCATCACCGGCAAGGGGCTGATTATCCGCAACTTCCCCATGGTGCCCGGCATCGATTTCGCCGGCGAAGTGATCGAAAGCCAAAGCAGCGCCTACCGGGCGGGCGACGAAGTGATTCTCAACGGCTGGGGCGTAGGCGAAAACCATTGGGGCGGGCTGGCCGAACTCGCCCGTGTGCCTGCGCAATACCTCACCCCCAAACCCGACGGACTCAGCCTGAAAGACTGCATGGCCGCAGGCACCGCAGGCTACACCGCCATGCTGTGCGTGCAGGCGCTGGCGAAAAACAGCGTTACCCCCGATAAAGGCGACATCGTGGTGAGCGGAGCCAACGGCGGCGTGGGCAGTTTCGCCACCGCCCTGCTCGCCAAACTCGGCTACACCGTTACCGCGCTGACCCGCCGCACCCACGAATCCGCCTATTTAACCGATGTTTTAGGCGCCGCCGCCGTGATGGACGGCAGCGAATACCGCGCCAAAGGCAAACCGCTGGCCAAAGAACGCTGGGCAGGCGCCGTCGATACGCTGGGCAGCCACACCCTGGCCAACATCTGTGCCGCCACCCGCTACGGCGGCACCGTGACGGCCTGCGGCTTGGCGCAGGGCATGGATTTCGACGGCACTGTCGCCCCGTTTATCCTGCGCGGCATCACGCTTGCCGGTATCGACAGCGTGATGCGCCCCGCCGCCGACCGCCTGGCCGCCTGGAGCGAACTGGCCGCCCTGCTCGGCGGCTCGAGCCTGCTGCAAGCGATAGGCTGCCATGAAATCGGTTTGGAAGAAGTGCCCCAAACCGCCGAACGCCTGATTAACGGCGAAATCCGCGGGCGCGTGGTGGTGGCGGTTTAACCTGTTGCAAACGCAAAACAGATAAAGCAAAGGCCGTCTGAAAAATATTTTCAGACGGCCTTTGCTTCAACCCGCAGCATCACCCCCGCCGGCCGGCGCCGTAGCGTTTCGCCGTTTTACGTGCGGCGGCAAACCAGCGTTTCTGTGTGCGCTGCGGCGGCCTTTCGGCGGCATACAGCCAGTGTTCGTATTGTTGCAGCAGGTGCGACAAGGCCGGGTCGGCGATGCCGTTTTCGTGCAGCATACGGTTGAGTTCGCCCGCGCTGACAGCGGCGGCGGTTTCATCGTCTTTACCCAAAACCGCGCTTTTAACCAGCGCAAAGCCTTCGTTGAGAAAATCGCGCTCGCGGTTGCGGCCGCCGAACCACCAGCGCGCCAGCGGCAGCAGGGCGGCGGCGAGGGCGGCGGGCAGCACCAGCAGCAGGGTTTGCCAGTTGAAACCGCCGAGGCCGATGCGGGCAAACAGGCTGTTTTGCTTGGTTTGGTCGTAGTTCACCACCCATTGCTGCCAGTAAAACTGCCCCGTGTCGCGCCAGCGGGCGAACAGGCTGCCGCTGTCGGCCACCATGCCGCGCTCGCCTTCGGCGAGAGCCTGGCTGATGCCGCTTTCCGCGCGTACGGCCGACACGGCGGCGGTGGGATCGACGCGCAGCCAAACCTGTTCCTGCGGCAGCCACACTTCTGCCCAGGCGTGGGCGTCTTTGGCGCGGATTTGCCAGAAGCCCGCCTGTTCGTTGTAGTCGGCGCCCAGATAGCCGGTTACCACCCGCGCGGGCAGGCCGGCGGCGCGCATCATCACCACGAAGCTTTGGGCGTAATGTTCGCAGAAGCCGCGGCGGGTGCGGAACATAAATTCGTCGATGCCGTCGCGCCCTGGCGTGCGCGGCGGTTGCAGGGTGTAGGCAAAATTTTGGTTGCGGTAGTGTTCGAGCACTTTGCCGATAAACTGGCGCGGGGTGGCCGACTGCTGCGCCAGCGTTTCGGCCAGGCGGCGGGTTTGCGGATTGCCGCTTGGCAGGCGGGTGTAGAAGTTTTGCCCGCCTGCATCAAGAGCGTGCGACAGGGTGTCGCTCAGCGACGCTTGCAGGCTGAGACGGCGCAATCCTTCGCGGCTGCGGCTGGCGCGTATGGTCTGCCCCAATCTTTTTTCCACGCCCGCCGGCAGCTCCGCCGTGGGATAGTCCAATGCGGGCAGAACGCCGTTTTGGTCGCGGATAATCATCTGGTAGGCAACGGTGCGTTCGGGGGCGGCGGCGGTGCGGGATTCGTCGATATAGTTACTGTTAAGCGCCTGCCAGCGCGTGCCGTCGAATTCGCTCATGATGATGGCGCGCCAATATAAATCGCTGCGCTGCGGTTTGAGGCCGTCTGAAAAAGTTATGTTGGCCACCCATTCGTCGCTCTGCACCAGATTGCTGATGCTGCCCGGCTCCATGGTGTCCGACAAGCCCGTTTTGGCCTGC
>JBHALY010000173.1:0-5360 GCA_041827905.1 Neisseria dentiae | reverse complement strand
CGACATTTCCAATCTCGACCGCAGCGTCGGCGCCGCACTCTCCGGCATCATTGCCCAAGCGCACGGCAACCGCGGCAAAACCGGCCAGGAATTCAACATCAGCCTCAACGGCACCGCCGGCCAAAGCCTCGGCGTGTGGCTCGCAGGCGGCGTGAATCTCGACCTCACCGGCGATGCCAACGACTATGTGGGCAAAGGCATGGCGGGCGGCCGTATCGTCATCAAACCGCACAACGGCGTCGCCTTCAAAGCCGAAGACGCCGCCATTGCCGGCAACACCTGCCTTTACGGCGCCACCGGCGGCGAACTCTTCGCTTCCGGCCGCGCGGGCGAACGCTTCGCCGTGCGCAACTCCGGCGCACTGGCGGTGGTGGAAGGCATCGGCGACAACGGCTGCGAATACATGACCGGCGGCGTGGTGGCCATTCTCGGCAAAACCGGCATCAACTTCGGCGCGGGTATGACCGGCGGCTTCGCCTACGTGCTCGATGTGGACGGCAAATTCAAAGGCCGCATCAACCCCGAAATGGTCGAAGGTTTGGAGATAACCGATCTGCCCACCCATCAGGAACACCTGCGCGGCCTGATCGAACGCCACGTCGAGCTGACCCACAGCCGTATCGGCGAACGCATCTTGGGCGATTGGGAAAACCACGTCGGCAAGTTTGTGCTGGTGAAACCGAAAGCCAACGACGTCAACGCGCTGCTCGGCCACAAACGCCGCACCGTAATGGAATTGCGCGAAGTAACGGCGTAAGGGTTTTCAGACGGCCTTAAAGGCTACCCTGAAAGGCCGTCTGAAAATGATTGGTCGGATATCAATGCCCGACCTGCAGGCTTGCCAACCAAGCAGATATGGCACAGGAGAAACTGCATGACACAACTGACATTGGAAAAATTCACCGCAGCCGATTTTGCCGATTATCGGCAACTCGTCGGCAATGCCGAGGTGATGGCGATGATTACCGAACGCGCCTTGCCGGAGCACGAAGCGCGGGCGGATTTTGACAAATTGTTGGCCAACAATGGGTTGCATCCGCTGTTCGGCAGCTTCAAGGTACGGGATGCGGCAGGGCGGTTTTTGGGCTTGGGCAAGCTTACGCTTGAATCCGCCGACAGCCGCGAGGCCGAGCTGGGCTATATGCTGTTGCCGGAATATTGGGGCAAAGGATGGGGCGGGCGTATTGCCGCCCAATTGCTGGCCTTGGCGCAAACACAAGCGCTGGATGGCATCTTTGCCATCATCGACCCGGCCAATGTGGCATCACGCAAGATTTTAACTAACCATGGTTTTGTGCATCGGGAATACAAAGATTTTGACGGCTTGCCCGGCGAAATCCTGTATCGCAAAACCGTTGGAGAGAACGCATGAATAGTAGCAGAACATTAAGCAAATAATCATGTTGGGTTTTCAACCCAACCTACGCTTACTGAAAGGCCGTCTGAAAAGCGCAGCAGAACATTAAGCAAATAATCATGTTGGGTTTTCAATCCAACCTATGCTTGTTGGCAGAGACATCATGAAAACAGTTCGATTATTGTTTTTAGCAGGCGCAGCAGGTGACCCAACATTTTGGCAACCCGTTGCCAACTTATTGCCGGCATCTTATCGCTGCACCTTACAAGCCTACCCTGAATTTGCTGGACAACCCAAAGTAGCCAGAGTACATAGTTTCGCCACCTTAAGCGATTGGGTGATTGACCACATCTCCCAACCTACCATTATCGTAGCGCAATCTATGGGTGGCATCATTGCCATACAAGCCGCTTTGCGTAAACCCCATTATGTACAAGGTTTGGTCTTGGTTGCCACATCAGGCGGTTTAGACACATCGACCTTGGGTGCAGCCGATTGGCGCGAAGATTATTTACTCAATTTGGCGCATCTACCCACATGGTTTGTTGAAACACAACACGATTTAAGCCCCGATTTGGCGCATGTCAAACAACCTGTTTTGCTGCTTTGGGGCGATGCCGATCCAATTAGCCCCCTTGCAATTGGACATGCCCTACAACAACAACTGCCCCATGCGCACTTGCACATGATTCCACAAGGGCAACACGATTTTGCTTACAAACACGCCCCACAAGTGGCACAACACATTCGTGCGTTTATTGAAAGTTTGGATAGGTCGGGCATTGATGCCCGATACAATATTCCAAACTGATATTGTCGGGCATCAATGCCCGACCTACTGGCTCGCGGAAGCTTGGATTTTACAAAACACAAGGCCGTCTGAAATGCCTGTCTGAAAAAGCTTTCAGGTAGCCTGAAAACCCAAAAATACAAAACCACAAGGAACAAACCATGTCCCGTGAAAATGTTTACCAATTTATCGACCTGCCGCGCGTGGATCCGCCGAAAATCCCGCTGAACACGCGCAAAACCGCGTTTGTGGAGATTTATCAGGCGTTTACCGATACACAGGCGCAGTCGCAGGCCGACCGCTGTTTGGCGTGCGGCAACCCCTATTGCCAAAACAAATGCCCGCTGCACAACAACATTCCCAATTGGCTGAAACTCGCCAACGAAGGGCGCATCATCGAAGCGGCCGAATTGGCGCATTCCACCAACACCCTGCCCGAAGTGTGTGGCCGCGTCTGCCCGCAAGACCGTTTGTGCGAAGGCGATTGCACGCTGAACGCCGAATTCGGCGCGGTAACCATCGGCAATGTGGAAAAATACATCACCGAAAAAGCCTTTGAAATGGGCTGGAAACCGCAAGTGGGCGATGTGCCCGCCAGCGGCAAAAAAGTGGCTGTTATCGGCGCCGGGCCGGCAGGTTTGGGCTGCGCCGATGTGCTGATCCGCAACGGCGTGGCAGTTACCGTGTACGAGCGCCAGCCGGAAATCGGCGGACTGCTCACCTTCGGCATTCCATCGTTCAAGCTCGAAAAAGACGTGATGAGCCGCCGCCGCGAGTTGTTTAGCGACATGGGCATCGAGTTCAAGCTGGGCGTGGACATCGGCAAAGACATCACGCTGGCCGAGTTGGTTCAGCAATACGACGCGGTGTTTTTGGGTGTGGGCACTTATCAGGGCATGAAGGCCGAGATTCCCAATGAAAACGCCGAGGGCGTGTATTCGGCGCTGCCGTTCTTGATCGGCAACACGCAAAACCTGCTCAATCTCGATGCGCCCGATTATGTGAGCATGGCCGGCAAGCGCGTGGTGGTGCTGGGCGGCGGCGACACGGCGATGGACTGCGTGCGCACCTCGGTGCGCCAGGGTGCGGCGGAAGTTACCTGCGTGTACCGCCGCGACGCGGCCAATATGCCGGGTAGCAAAAAAGAATACACCAACGCCAAAGAAGAGGGTGTGGGCTTCCAATTTAACGCCCAACCGGTTGAAATCGAAGCAGAACCGCTGGCGGTGCACACCGATAAAGACGGCAAGGTTAGCGGCATCAAAATCGTCAAAACCCGCATGGGCGAGCCGGACGAAAAAGGCCGCCGCCGCGCCGAAATCATCGAAGGCAGCGAAGAAGTGATTGCCTGTGATGCGGTTATCGTGGCCTTCGGTTTTGCACCGCACGCCATGCCGTGGCTGGCTGACGTGGGCGTGAATGTGGACGGCAAAGGCCGCATCGCCGCCGAAGGCCGTCTGAAACAGCAAACCGCCAACCCGAAAATTTTCGCCGGCGGCGACATCACCCGCGGCTCGGATTTGGTGGTGACCGCCATTGCCGAAGGCCGCGATGCGGCGGAAAGCATTATGGAATATTTGGAAGTGTAACAACGGTGAAACAGGGGCTTCGGCCTCTGTTTTGTTTCTGTTATCATCTGTCGGTTGTAATTGTTCAAACCGCCAGAAAGGATCAAACATGAAAGTCGCCATCGTCGATTACGGCATGGGTAATCTGCATTCGGTGCTCAAATCGGTGCAGGCCGCGCAAAAGCTGGCGGATGTGAACGCGCAAATCGTGCTCACCGACCGCCCCGAAGAAGTGTTTGCCGCCGATAAAGTGGTGTTTCCGGGGCAGGGCGCCATGCCCGATTGTATGGCGGCGCTGCAACGCAGCGGCTTGGGCGAAGCGGTTTCAGACGGCCTGAAAAACAAGCCTTTTTTCGGCATTTGCGTGGGCGCCCAACTGTTGTTCGATCACAGCGAAGAAGGCGATACCGCCGGTTTGGGTTGGTTTGCGGGCGATGTGAAGCGTTTTGCCGCCAACCGCCGCGATGCAGAGGGCAGCAAACTCAAAGTGCCGCATATGGGCTGGAACACCGTGCATCAAACGCAGGCGCACCCGCTGTTTCAAGATGTGCCCCAAAACACCCGTTTTTATTTCGTGCACAGCTACTATTTCGCGCCCGCCGATAACGGCATTGTGCTCGGCACCAGCGAATATCCCAACGAATTTGCCTGCATCGTAGGCAAAGACAACGTGTTCGCCACCCAGTTCCACACCGAAAAAAGCCACGACGGCGGTCTGCTGCTGCTGCGTAATTTTCTCCGCTGGAACGGTTAAAATTGTGTAAAATACAGCCTTTTCAGACGGCATCGAGGCCGTCTGAAAGCATGAAAAATACCAGGAAATAAAATGCTGCTGATTCCCGCAATCGATTTGAAAGAAGGCCGCTGCGTGCGCCTGAAGCAGGGCCTGATGGATCAGGCCACCGTGTTTTCCGACAACCCGGCCGAAACCGCGCTGCATTGGTTCAAACAAGGCGCGCGTCGCCTGCATTTGGTGGATTTGGACGGCGCCTTCGCCGGCAAACCGAAAAACCTCGAAGCCATCGGCGGCATTTTGAGCGAAGTGGCCAAAGAAATTCCTGTTCAGTTGGGCGGCGGCATCCGTGATTTGCACACCATTGAAAAATACCTCGATTTGGGGCTGACCGATGTGATTATCGGTACCGCCGCCGTGAAAAACCCCGAATTCGTGCGCGAAGCCTGCAAAGAATTCGCAGGGCACATCATCGTGGGTTTGGATGCCAAAGAAGGCATGGTTGCCATCGACGGTTGGGCAACCGTTACCGAATACCATGTGATTGATTTGAGCAAACGCTTTGAAGACGACGGCGTCAACAGCATCATCTACACCGACATCGGCCGCGACGGCATGATGAGCGGCGTAAACATCGAAGCCACCGTCAAGCTGGCCGAAGCCGTTCGGATTCCCGTGATTGCCTCGGGCGGGCTGACCGATTTGAACGATATCCGCGCCTTATGCGCCGTAGAAAAAAGCGGCGTGGCCGGTGCCATCACCGGCCGGGCGATTTACGAAGGCAGCATTGATTTTGCCGAAGCGCAAAAGCTGGCCGATTCGCTTACGGGGCAATAAGCAGGCCGTCTGAAACGGTTGCCGCGATCCGGCGGAAAACGTAAAAATATTTCAAACACAGATTGTTTTTTTATT
>JBHALY010000172.1:0-8298 GCA_041827905.1 Neisseria dentiae | reverse complement strand
GCCGGTGAGTTTCTGCCATAAGCCGGTTTTGCGCGCGTCGGCGGCCGCTTGCAGAAAAGCGGTGCGCGGGTCGTATTCGGCAAACGCGGCTTTGGGGTAGCGTGCGGCAAGCAGGCGGCGGCTTTCGTCGGCATCGGCGCCCGCCAGCACGATTTGCTGTGGGGTGGTGCGCACCAGTTGCAGGCGTTCGTCGGTATTGCGGGCGAGCAGGCGGTGGATGGCCCAGCGGTCGGGTGTGTTCATGATTTATTTTTAGTTCGGCAAAGATTTCAGGCCGTCTGAAAGTTTTTTCAGACGGCCTGATTGAATTTATATAGGCCGGTGTTGAAAACCGTTATTTTACCTGAAACAACCGGTTTGCCGATAAGCGCTTGGCGGTTATGCTTATTCGGGCTTTACGGAGGCTTTCACCCAAGCCAGGCTTTCGCGCACGATTTTGCGCGAGTAATCCAGCGTTTTTTCGTCGCAGTCGTCAACACCCGAATAAATCTGCAAGGTTTTTTTATGCCCCCATTGTTTGTCGGCCAGCCAGCGCGCCCGTTTGAGGTGGTAGTCGGCGCTGACAATCACCACGCTGCCGTTGTTGGTGAGCGGAATCGAGCTGAACAGAATGTTTTCATAAGTGTTTTCTGATTTGCCCTCGGTGGCGATGCGCGATTCGGGCACACCCAGCTCAACGGCGATGGCTTTCATATGGCGGGCTTCGTTGCTGCCGTCGCTGTCGGTGCCGCCGCTCACCACCAGTTTGGGCACTTTGCCCGCATGATAGAGGTCGGCGGCGGCGGCCACGCGCGAGCGCAGGCAGGGGTTGGGACGGCCGTTTTTGTTGACGGCGTTGCCCAACACCAGCGCGGCATCGGCGGGTTGGATTTCTTCGATGGTGATGCGGCGGGCGGAAACCGCCGACAGATACACCCAAATCAGCAGCAGAAACCAGCACAAGGCCAGCGCCACAGGCAGATAGAGCAACATATAGCGTTTTTTATTCATATTGTTCAGATGGTTGTGTGGCAGGGTTTGTGATGTCGGAGTGCGCGCCGCGAGTGTTTTTTTGCAGACGGCGGCAGGCTGATACCCGGCAAGCCGCACTTTACCGCAAGTTACTGCGGTATAAAGGCAACAAACCAAAATCTATGTAAAAAATAATCTGAAAGCGCAATAAACGGGCAATAAAATTGCCGAACGGAATGAAATAAGGAATGCGCGGTTGGCAAAACGGTTTAAAATATAGCCAAACAAAATAAAAACGCCACGGTGCCGGCCCGCCTTGCCGTGTTGCCGGCATGGCTTTTAAGTTTCTTTTTATCTCGTTTGGCTATACCATATGAATAAAATTTAGCTCGATGAAAGTTACCCGTTCATGAACCCCACCTTATCCGCCTTAACCGCCCGCCTGAACGAGCGCGGGCAAACCGTAACCTGTACCGAATCGTGCACCGGCGGCCTGCTGGCAGCCGAATTCACCCGCCTGCCGGGCAGCTCGGCATGGTTTCACACCGGCTTTATCACATACAGCAACGAAGCCAAGCAGCAGCTGTTGGGCGTGAAAAGCAACACGCTGGATTTTTACGGCGCGGTAAGCGAAGAAACCGTTCGCGAAATGGCGCTCGGTGCGCTGATTGCCGCTAAGGCCGACTATGCCCTGAGTATTTCCGGCATTGCCGGGCCCGATGGCGGCAGCGAAGCCAAACCCGTCGGCACGGTGTGGTTCGGGCTGGCCACCAAGCAGCGCATTTGGGCGCAGCGTGCGTTTTTCGAGGGCGACCGCGACAGCATACGCAATCAGGCCGTGCAGTTTGCGCTGGAATTTTTAAACGGGAAAATGGAAGAGGCGGGTAACGGAAAATAGGTTTGGGGGTTTTGCCAAGCCTCTGTTGTGCCATTTATTTAACGATCAGGCCGTCTGAAAAGTTTTTCAGACGGCCTGAGACCTTTGCAAAACTACCCTAGGCCATCTGAAAACTTAACGCGAATACACGGTTTACGGCAACACCAGTCCGTCATTGCCGGGCTTGACCCGGCAATCCAGCATCAGATGTTTCAGACAAATTCATCTTTCATCTGAATGGCAAATGCTGGATTATCGGGTCAAGCCCGATAATGACGGAATCAAATGTTTCAGACGGCCTCAATGAGTTTTGCAAAGATCGTTGCCTTTCAATATTTTAAAACTTTCTCAAACCCTAAATCATCCGCATTCGGAAACCGGCATCAATACCGGTAAGCCTGCAACTTGCGTTTGATTTCGGGCAATGCCGCCTGAGCCGCCTGTTCGCCGAGTTTGATGGCCTGCGTTTTCTGGTCGAAACCGCCCACCGCGCCCAAGTGCTGCACCTGCGGCTTGATAACGATGTCGGCTTTGGCCAGCTCGTTGCGCAGCGCGGCGGTGCTCATGATATTGAGGCTTTGGTCGAGATAAGAGAAAAAGCCCGCTTCCGACAGCTTGGCGGGTTTGGCGGAAATATCCACCGCAATCACAAAGTTGGCGCCCATGTTTTTGGCCGCGCTCACCGGCACGGGGGCGGAGAGGCCGCCGTCGACATAACGCCTGCCGCCGATAACGGCGGGCTGGAACACGTTGGGAATGCTTACTGAGGCGCGCACGGCCTGGCCGGTGTTGCCGCGGTTGAAGGCCACCATTTTGCCGCTGTCCAAATCGGTGGCGACGGCGGCGAATTTAAGCGGCAGATCCTGCAAGGGGCGGTTGCCGACTTTGCGGTTGATGTAGTCTTGCAGCTTTTGCCCGCGGATAAAGCCGGTGGTGGAAAGGGTTAAATCGACCAAATCGGTTTTGCCCAGAATTTCGGATTCCAATTCCAAACGGTCGGGCGACATACCGCTTGCATACAGGCTGCCGACAATCGACCCCGCACTGGTGCCGGTAACCAGGTTGACGGGAATATTGTTGGCTTTCAAAACCTTAATCACGCCGATATGGGCAAAGCCCTTCGATGCGCCGCCGCCGAGCGCGAGGCCGATCACGGCTTTGGGTTTGGCCTGCACGGGCGGTTGGGCGGGCGGAGCGGGTTGTTTCGACGTGCCGCAGGCGGCAAGCAGCACGGCGGCAAAGACGGGCAGGGAGAGGCGGGCTTTCATGGCAGTTGGTTGGCAGTTAAAAGACGCATGATTATAACGGTTTATGCGTATAAAAATGTAATAAAAATGTTGGGGTTGGATAAATCGGGCCGTCTGAAAACGGGCAGGGCGGAAATGCTGCGCCGTCTGCTTTCAGACGGCCTGCTGCGGTTTTGACAACCGGTATGCAAACATAAAAGGCGCGCCTCTTTCCTATAAAAAACAAAGGCCGCCGCACATTGATGTATAATCGCAGCCTTGAATTTTCTGCCGTTTCTTACAGGATGCCCGATTATGATCAACCCCATTTCCGCCCTTTCCCCGCTCGACGGCCGCTACGCACAATCCGTTGAAGCGCTGCGCCCGATTTTTTCAGAATACGGCCTGATGAGGGCGCGCGTGAAAGTCGAACTCAACTGGCTCAAAGCATTGGCTGCCGAACCGAAAATCACCGAAGTGCCCGCGTTCAGCAGCTTCACCGTTGCCGAAATCGACCGCGTGATCGAAGATTTTTCGCTGGAAGACGCCGCAGCGGTGAAAGCCATTGAAGCCACCACCAACCACGATGTGAAAGCCATCGAATACTGGCTGAAAGAACGTTTCGCCGGTGTGCCCGAAGTGGCCGCTGCCAGCGAGTTTATCCATTTTGCCTGCACCAGCGAAGACATCAATAACCTGTCGCACGCCTTGATGCTGCAAGAAGCGCGCGAAACCGTGCTGCTGCCCAAACTGGCCGAAATCACCGCCAAACTCACCGAAATGGCGCACAATCTGGCCGCCGTGCCGATGATGAGCCGCACCCACGGCCAGCCCGCCACCCCCACCACGCTGGGCAAAGAAACCGCCAACGTGGTTTACCGCCTGCAACGCCAAGCCAAACAGCTCGAATCGCAGCAGTTTTTGGGCAAAATCAACGGCGCCGTCGGCAACTACAACGCCCATATGGTGGCTTATCCCGATGTGGATTGGGAGGCGCATTGCCGAAAATTCGTCGAAGAATCGCTGGGCTTAACCTTCAACCCCTACACCATCCAAATCGAGCCGCACGACTATATGGCCGAGTTTTTCCAAACCATCGGCCGCATCAACACCATCTTAATCGACTTCAACCGCGACGTTTGGGGCTATATTTCGCTCGGCTATTTCAAGCAGAAAGTGAAAGCCGGCGAAGTCGGCTCTTCGACCATGCCGCATAAAGTCAACCCGATTGATTTTGAAAATTCCGAAGGCAATCTGGGCATGGCTAATGCCGTGTTGGGTTTTTTGGCCGAAAAACTGCCCGTTTCACGCTGGCAGCGCGACCTCACCGACAGCACCGTGTTGCGCAATATGGGCGTGGGCGCAGGCTACACCGTGTTGGGCTGGGTGGCGCACCTGCGCGGCCTCAACAAGCTCGAAGCCAACCCCGCCGCACTGGCCGCCGATTTGGACGCCACTTGGGAATTGTTGGCCGAGCCGATTCAAACCGTGATGCGCCGCTACGGCGTGGCCAACCCGTATGAAAAACTGAAAGACCTCACCCGCGGCAAAGACGGCATCACGCCCGAAGTGCTGAAAGTGTTTGTAGAATCGCTGGAAATCCCCGCCGAAGCCAAACAGCAGCTGCTCGCGCTTACGCCCGCGCTGTATGTGGGCAAGGCCGAAGAGTTGGCGAAGCGGATTTGAAAGCCGGTTGATCGGCTGTGATACGGAAAGGCCGTCTGAAAATATTTTTTCAGACGGCCTTTGCTTTTCATCAAAACATCAAACAGGCGTTATTCCACCGTTACCGATTTCGCCAGATTGCGCGGTTTGTCCACATCGGTGCCGCGCGCGAGGGCGGCGTGGTACGACAATAACTGCACGGGAATGGTGTGCACGATGGGCGACAACACGCCGACATGGCGCGGGGTGCGGATAACGTGTACGCCTTCGCCTTCGTTGAAGTGGCTGTCGAGATCGGTAAACACAAACAGCTCGCCGCCGCGCGCGCCCACTTCCTGCATATTGGCTTTCACTTTGTCCAACAGGCTGTCGTTGGGGGCGATGACCACTACGGGCATGTTTTCGTCCACCAACGCCAGCGGGCCGTGCTTCAGCTCGCCTGCGGGGTAGGCTTCGGCGTGGATATAGGTGATTTCTTTCAGCTTCAGCGCGCCTTCGAGGGCAATCGGGTAGTGGATGCCGCGGCCGAGGAAGAGCGCGCTGGTTTTTTTGGCGAACTTTTGCGCCCAGGCGGCGATTTGCGGCTCGAGGTTCATCACATGCTGGATGCTGCCGGGCAGTTGGCGCAATTCTTCAAGATAGGCGCGCGCCTGCTCGCTGCTTACCAAACCGCGCATTTTGCCGAGGGTAACGGCCAAGCCGAACAATACGACCAGCTGGGTGGTGAAGGCTTTGGTGGACGCTACGCCGATTTCGGCGCCGGCGCGGGTGTAGAGCACCAGTTCGCTTTCGCGCGGCAGGGCGGATTCCATCACGTTGCAGATGGAAAGGCTGTGTTTGTGGCCGAGCGATTGGGCGTATTTCAGCGCTTCCATGGTGTCGAGCGTTTCGCCGGACTGGGAAATGGTGATAATCAGCTGTTTGGGGTTGGCGATAACGTCGCGGTAGCGGTATTCGCTGGCGATTTCCACGTCGGTCGGCACTTTGGCGATGCTCTCCAGCCAGTATTTGCTGGTGAGGGCGGAATAATAAGATGTGCCGCAGGCGAGGATTTTGATGCTGTCGATATCGTTGAACACTTCGCGGGCTTTGTCGCCGAAGTTTTCCGGCTCGAAGCCGCCGTCGAGGAACACTTCGGCGGTGTCGGCGATGGCGCGGGGCTGTTCGTGGATTTCTTTCTGCATGAAGTGGCTGTAGGGGCCGAGTTCGAGCGAGGCCAGCGACAGCTCGGATACTTTCACTTTACGTTGGGCGGGGTTGCCGGTTTTGTCGATCAGCTTTTCGATGCCGCCGGCGCGCAACACGGCGATGTCGCCGTCTTCAAGGTAGGCGATGTTGCGGGTGAAGGCGATTACGGCGGAAACGTCGGAGGCGATAAAGGTTTCGTTGTCGCCCAGCGCAATCAGCAGCGGGCAGCCCATGCGGGCAACCACCATTTCGTCGGGGTTGTCTTGCGCAATCACGGCGATAGCGTAGGCGCCGTGGAAATTTTTGGTGGCCGACTTAACGGCTTCAAACAGGTTGCCGCCGTTGAGACTGTATTCGTGTTTGACGCTGTGGGCGATCACTTCGGTGTCGGTTTGCGACTCGAATTCGTAGCCCAAGCCTTGCAGGCGGGTGCGCTCGTCTTCAAAGTTTTCGATGATGCCGTTGTGCACCACGGCAATCAGGCCGCCCGAAATATGCGGGTGGGCGTTGGGTTCGGTTACGCCGCCGTGGGTGGCCCAGCGGGTGTGGCCGATGCCGATGTGGCCGAACAGACCTTTTTCTTTGGCCGCGTCTTCCATCAACTGCACGCGGCCGACACGGCGCACGCGCTTGATTTTTTCGCCGTCGAACACGGCGATGCCTGATGAATCATAGCCCCGGTATTCCAAGCGTTTGAGGCCGTCTGTTAAAAAATCCACAACGTTGTGGTTGGCGCGGATGGCGCCTACGATACCGCACATAAAAGTTCCTTAGTATCAGGTTGGTGAAAAATCCATACCGCTGACTTTCAGACGGCATGGGGAGAAAGGTTACTGTTTTTTAGATGTAAGCCGTAGGTTTGTATGATTTGTTTCTTACTCTTCTGATTTTTCAGACGGCCTGTATTGTTGGATTGCCCGACAGGCCGTCTGAAAAAAACGGCGGCAAACAATGCGGTTTATTTCTTGCTTTCTTTCTCCGGCCGTATCCAGCCTTCGATGATGGTTTGGCGGGCGCGGGCGAGCACGAGGGTGTTGTCTTCGCAGTTTTTGGTGATGGTGCTGCCGCCGCCGATGGTTACTTTGTTGCCCAGCGACACGGGGGCAACCAGCACCACGTTCGAGCCGATGCGCACGTCGTCGCCGATTACGGTTTTGTGTTTGTTCACGCCGTCGTAGTTGGCGGTGATGGTGCCGGCGCCGATATTGGTTTGGCTGCCGATTTCGGCGTCGCCCAGATAAGTGAGGTGGTTGGCTTTGCTGCCTTTGCCCATCACGGTGTTTTTCACCTCGACGAAGTTGCCGATGTGTACTTCGTCGGCCAGTTTCGCGCCGGGGCGCAGGCGGGCATAGGGGCCGATGGCGGCGGCGGTGCCGATTTCGCAGTTTTCCAGGCTGGAAAACGGGGCGATTTTGGTGCCGGCGCCGATTTTGGCGTTTTTAATCACACAGTTGGCGCCGATTTCCACATTGTCGCCCAGCTCCACTTCGCCTTCGAGCACCACGTTCACATCAATCACCACATCTTGGCCGTGTTTCAGACGGCCTCTCAAATCGAAGCGGGCGGGGTCGCGCAGGGTTACGCCGGCGGTGAGCAGCGCTTGCGCCTGATTGGTTTGGAAAATGCGTTCCAGCTCTGCGAGCTGCACTTTGTTGTTGACGCCGGCGGCCAGATAAGAGGCGGCCACCTGCACGGGGCGCACGGCGATGCCGTCGGCGTTGGCCAGCGCAATCAGGTCGGTTAAATAATATTCGCCCTGCGCGTTGTTGCTGGAGAGGCTGTTCAGCCAGCTTTCGAGCTTGGCGTTGGGCAGCACCAAAATGCCGGTGTTGGTTTCTTTCACGGCTTTTTGTTCGGGGTTGGCATCTTTTTCTTCGACAATCGCCACCACTTTGCCGCCTTCGCGGATGATGCGGCCGTAGCCTGCGGGGTTGTCGAGCACATCGGTAAGCAGGCCGACTTCGCTGCCCGCGGCTTCGAGCAGGGCTTCAAGCGTGGCGGTGTCGGTGAGCGGCACGTCGCCGTAGAGCACCAGCGTGCGGCCTTCCGGGGGCAGGTGCGGCAAGGCCATTTTTACGGCGTGGCCGGTGCCGAGCTGTTCGGTTTGCTCCACCCAGTTCACGTCGCGCTTTACTCTTTCGCGCACCATTTCTTTGCCGTGGCCGATAACCACATGAATGCCTGCGGGGTTGAGGCTGCGGGCGGTGTCGATAACGCGCGCCACCATCGGTTCGCCGCCGATTTCGTGCAGCACTTTGGGCAGTTTGGAATACATGCGCGTGCCTTTGCCCGCGGCGAGGATAACAACGTGAAGAGGTGATTGGCTCATGATACGGCCTTGTCTTTCATAATGTTGGTTTGAATGTATTCATGCAGGCCGTCTGAAACCCG